>JAJPIN010000033.1 GCA_021324715.1 Nitrososphaeria archaeon | reverse complement strand
AGACCAATGCTACCTTAACCCCACAGACCAATGCTACCTTAACCCCACAGACCAATGCTACCTTAACCCCACAGACCAATGCTACCTTAACCCCACAGACCAATGCTTCTCAAATTAGTAAAGGTAAAATATCCATTAACGTCACTGTGGCAAAAGACCCGATTACACCTGGAGAAAGCCAAGTAGTAACGGCAGTTGCCTCCGATCCTGTTACTGGTAAAATACTAGACCATGTTCTTATGAAACTTACTCTTAAGGATCCTATAGGCATTATTTTAAAAAATTATACTACGACGGAAGGTAATGTTACCCGAAGCTTTAAAATCGGCTACAATGCGATTGGAAAGTTCACAATATTAGCTACTGCTTCACAAGCCGGTGTTGAGAGTAAGAAATCTTTGCCATTTCACGTACAGTAGTTAAATTTTAGAAACATATGTATTCTTTACAATCATATGGTGATATCAAATTCATATTGGATCGAATTATAATGAGCTTATAAGTCCAATTTCTTATTAAATTTAAGCAATATCGATAACCCTTTTGGTATCGTCAAATAGGTCTGAAGCCGTCGGGATGCGTATTGTTAACAATTCGGATCTAAATGGGAGGAACATGACTGAATAATTTCGTTGAAACCCTATGTGCCTATGATAAAGTTACGTTTAATCTATCTCCAATCATCGATTGCATAGACATCCTCAATATGGTACCCTGGATCATTATTTTTAGTCATCATAACGCCCTGGAATTCAGTCCTGAACCCCTTGGAAATCATTTTCCTGTAGGCTGCCAAGTTACCTAGATTAACTCCAGCAGCAAGTTTAGATAGCCCTTGAGTCACCGCAAAATGTTCACAGCACTTAATAAGTTCATCAAAATTAGCTGATTCAGACCTATCTTCACTTGCTGTCACTGAACCAAACTTGACATAACATGTATTACTTCCGGCTTCGGTTTTTGGTCCACAGTGACATACGGCCAACCCCAACAACTTGTTCCTTTTGTTATCAGTTATGAGAATTGTGTCTCCCAGTTTCTGATTTGCCACAGACTGTATTTCAACCTTCAGATCTAGCCCCTCATAAATCGAATCTGTTAGAGAATAGCAGTAGTCAAGAATTTCTGATGGTCTCTCTTTTTGCATGTCGGAATATTTGGTCCAACTTATCATCTCTTGGCCATCTTCCATTGTGTACTCTGCCTTGGTGGGTTTTGACATTACTGCGGTAAGGAACCTCGGCCAAAAGTCGTACTTTTGGTAAAGGTGGACATGTTTAGGACTGTTGGAGAAAGTGAAGATTCCAATGTGTTTAGTTTTCAGTTCTTTAAACATCTCCATTGTCCTATCTAACAAAAGTTTTGCAATGCCCTTGTCCCAAAAGTCGGGGTGGACTGTAAGTGGCCCAAATACTCCCACACTGCCCCAATTTGCGATAAAGTTTGATCCCACAAAATTTCCATCTACATCTGCAGCTAAAGATAAAGAGGGATCCGCCCTAAATCGTGTACGTATAAAATCTGCATCACCGAAGAAACTCATAGGGTCAGGCAGTCCAAGAAATGTGCCAAACGACAGCCTGGATACCCTATCTGCTTCTCCCAGATCAGCTTCTTTTAGGGAACGGATAACAGACTCCATTATCAAACTATGGAGAGCGGTCTACTAAAATCTTGGGGAACCAGGTATAATGACAAATAAAAGAACACAAAGGAATTTGAATTTTGGCTTTAACGATCAGGGTTATTGTGGATAACGGTTTTTGATACTAAAAATCATTTATTCGGTAGATTTTAGTGATTTATAATTGACATGTATTACGACTTAATGCCTTCAAAGACAAACAGTGAGATCTATTTTCCATATCAAAACCTGTCAATTATTGAACTAGGAATTGATATTTTTCTACCTACCACACTAACAATTTCACTCCATACTACATCCTTAACTCCGTCCATCGCCTTTATTTTTTCAAGGAAGTCAAGGATTGAAGCATTATCCTTAAGAATTGTTTCTACTCTCAGGTCGATTGTATGTTCGCCTATGCTCTTACCGATATATGTAACTTCATCAAAATTGAGTATATTATTAGCAACAGCATTTACCAGTCCATTCCTTATGGAAATAAAAAAGTCAACACGTTTCCAGCCAAATTTCTCTATATCCAATACATAATGCATCTTTAGAAATTTGCTTTCTAACCGCTTACGTCTTCTTCTAATAGTAGTAACTGGTATGCTTAATTTTGTTGATAAACTTTTGCTGGATTTTAATTCACTATTCGGCGATAGTAAGATCTTTAATAATTTTCTATCCAAATCTGATATGCTAGCAGTTTTATTATCAACCTTCCGAGACACACCATACCATCATGGTATCTATACATTTTTATAGTTTAAATAAAAGTGAGACACTAGCTTATTCGCAGATGGAATAAAAACACTTGTTTATTTGAATTATTGGCGTTTACGGTCATAAATGTTTGCATAACAGTTTGTTAGGACTGGAAGAATATTTTTTTCGGATCATAATCATTTATAGTTTGAATTCCCACCAGTAATCACAGAACTAAACACAGGCAACTGGTGGGCTTGGTTGTTTCTTGTTCATCATTCAACCAGTGTTCCATCAGCTGCTTTATCGTCTTTTTTAAACCTTATGTTGTTCTTATTTGCAGATGGAATAAAAACACTTGTTTATTTGAATTATTGGCGTTAACGGTCATAAATGTTTGTATAACAGTTTGTTTGGACTGGAAGAATAATTTTTTTCGGATCATAATCATTTATAGTTTGAATTCCCACCAGTAATTGCACACCTAGACATGCATCTGGTGGGAAATTGGTTGCTTCTTGTTATGGCCGAATTAACTCCCATCAGGTGTTAATTCTTACCCCTTAGACATATTGATGCTTTAAAAATATTTTGTTTACTTAGGAGGTAACATCACTAATTGTGTCCGATTCCTTTTTCTATCTTTTCTTTTTGTTCAATGCCCTAGTACTGAATATTCAATCGGAACCTAGTAATTGATGCAAATATTTAACGGGCCCGTCGGTATACGACTGAATATTCAATCGGAACTTGTTATGATTAATTGTTTTACCACTGTATCCGAGTCGAAATATGGATGCTCTACTTATCTTAATAACTATCCTGCCTTTGCTCTTTTAACATTGAACTTTCCATTTACAAAAACGGGTTCTTCAACTCCCCAACTCCACTTCTTTTTGGGTTTTACCCTGATATATTGGGGATTGGGATGGTCAGTGTTTTCCATATAACCTCCTTGACGAGTAACTATATCAGCAGTGCCATAGACCCTTATTCCTCTTGGATCCCATGGATCGATACTTTTTAAGTCATCAATCACAATTGCAACGTTATTATTTTTTAAAACATTTGTATATTTCGTAGATTTAAGGAGGTTCATTCCGCCTACATAGAGATATTCACCATCAAAATCAAATCCAACAGGTACAACATCAGGCTGTATGGATCCCTCCTCTTGCGTAGAGGCAGCAGTAGCTATCCTTGCAAGACGTTGAGACTTCAAATACTCTATTTCCTTTTGGCTGAATATCGATCTTGCCATTAGATACTGAAGATAAGCGTTAACAACAGATAAAGTTAACTTTGTAATTTCCATTTATCCCCCCTCGTGCATTTTTCATTTTCTTTACGGTATTCGCTGAAAACCTTAAGTGGTATATTGTCCATATTATATATGCAAATGTCTACGGCAGAACAATCAATTTACACTCCGAGGCCAAAGAAACTCAGCTGTGAAATATGTGGAAAGATTTTTGAGACTCCCGATATGTTGAGTTACCATAAGTCAGTCGAACATAGCCAAGGAAGGAGGCCACCTTTTGGCGTTTCATAACCTGGTATAATGCTTTTCTTTTTCTTAACTCTAGCCAGTTTCCTGGAATAGCAGTCATACACAAGTCCATTAAATTTGATAAAAGATTACCATGTTAGGAGTGTCATCTTATGTTGCAGTAAACCCAAACTAGAAAAAGTAGGTTTAGAATGACTCCATAGATCCAGAACCTTTTTCAAGGTTAAGGGACGAATATGAAACTTAGATCGGTTTAGCACTTATGGAAAGTCCATTTTAAAGAAGACGAGGTTTTGACTTTCTGAATATTATATCTATATCCAACATTCCAATTAATGACAGCCCTCTTCTAAGTAACTTGTGTTTCACGTCTTCTGAAATCTTCCGCTTTTCTAAGATTATTATCATTTTAAAATTTTCGTGTATAATTAATAGTCTATAAAAGTTATAACAATTAGATTAATTAGTTCTATTCTCTTTGCTTTTGTTTTATCTTTTTAGTCTTCCTTAAAAGACAAATTCCATTTCTCATGGGCGGTACATAACTGGGCAATTTATGACCTATTATCTGGGTTTTCTCATTACCATTTTGTTAATTCAATAATAATGTCTCTTCTCTTTTCAAGGACCAGAATGTCAGTAGTTGGTTACTTTGTTGTTACTGATTCGAGTTGCATTTTCCCTGTCGTTTTCTTGAGTAAGAACACAAAGATAAGTGAAATAGCTGATAATGCTGCTGAGGTAAGATACACTAGATTGTATGATTCCGGCGAAGGATAGGCTCCTGGAATACCATCAATTGTCTGCTTACTCTCTAAATACACTCCAGTTAGAGCAGGACCAATTGCCATCCCAAGGAATAACAGAAGAGCGCCTACTCCTACAGAAATTCCAATGAATAATTTTGGAGATGATGAAACGATGATATTCCAAACAGAAGTAACTGACATAGAAAGACCTGATGCAATAATAGCCAGGTTAGTGGATACAGCTATTCCTGTTGAATGCAACATCAGTAGTCCAATCGACCCTGCAAGGCTTATTATCGTACCTAAGATAATAGGATTTAGTTTTCCTATCCGATTTATAATCATTGGAGTAATGGCCGCAAAGACAAGAAACATAACCATGAATGGCAGTTGCACATTTGCTACATCTACCGGACTACCCCCGAAACCCATGGGTACTGGACTTCTGACAAGTTGAACTATAGCAGGATATATCATGAACATAGTAATTCCGGTCGCTACCATTATAATGTATGAAGGTAGAAGAATTTTGTCTTTTAGCAATCTCAAATCTACCAAGGGAGACGCTACTCTTCTTTCTACTATTACAAAAGTGACCAGGGAAGCTACAGAAATTGTAAACGCAGTCTCAATTTGAGGTAAATTTGTAGAGTTTATTCCTGTTTCTATTAGCGTTAATGCCATTAGAAACGAAATTATTGTGAGAGAAAGCACTAGGGCTCCCCTCAAATCTATGGGAGAGGATACTTGTTTTTTGTCAGTACCTTCTTGTATTCTAGCATGGAATCTTGATTCGTCTTTATTTTCCTTTACAAATTTGGAGATCAGAATTATTACGACAACCACAAATGGTACTATTGAAAAGAATGTTGAATGCCATCCCAGTAGTTGGATAATCGTTGCTCCTGCCAACAGTCCTACTACCGAGCCCGCAGAATATGCTGATCCAAACACTCCAACCGCAATTGCAAGCTTTGCCGGCGGAAATGTGTCTCTTAGAAGACTGAAAGCCGCGGGAACTGCTGCTAATCCCAAGCCCTGAATTATCCTGCTGGCTAGTAGAAAGGATATGTTGTTTGCAAATGCTCCAGCAACTATTCCAATTAGATACATACTCAGTAATGCTATCAGGATTATTTTTTTACCGTAGATATCGGACATTTTGCCCGCAATCGGAGTCATAACAGCAGCTACAATCAAATATGCGCTGAATATCCATGCTGCAGTTCCATAAGATATACCAAAATCTTTCATTATTTCTGGTATGGCCGGTAATAGCATAGTCTCTGAGAAAAATACTACTAATAACGTACTACTGAGTATTGCTAGTGTGAACCATGCATGACGACTAATTGTTACTTCATTCCGTCCTACTTCGGGCATATTATTATTAGGTGTATATACACTCTTATAAGTGTGTCTACACACATTTACTAAGACTATGGTAGATATATTGCTGATAAATACTAAATTTATCGAATATTATAGTAAAAAATATTTTCAAAAATTAATAGTTACTAGCAAGGAGCAACTATACTATTGGTGTGACTCTATACTCTACTTCTAAATTTGTGCCCATCCACCATCGACTGGGAAGCATGTGGAATTTTATAGTTTTGTTCATTTTCTTATTTTAAAAGATTCCCCACAATTATCTTTTCAAATTCATCGTCTGTATTGTTTTTCCTTGCATTAATCAATTCTACCGCGTCATTACCAACCAAGTACCTGTGCTCTGGACTTGCTTCCGTTATTGATCGTAATATTACTGACGCTACTTCTTTTGGAGATGTTCCATTTGCGATTGTCGAAAATAGATTTTCTTCCAACTTGTTCATTAATTGTGAATATGATGAATTCGTATTTACTGCCTTCTTTGGCGTTACAAGGGCAAAGTTTGTTTTAATTACGCCTGGTTCAATTAATATGATTTTGATTCCGAATTGCTTCAATTCATATGAGATCGATTCACTCAGACCCTCAAGTGCGAATTTGCTGCTAACATAGGCTGATCCCATTGGAAAACCAATGCGTCCGGCAATTGAACTTACGTTAACTATCGTCCCACTTCTTTGTTTCCTCATTATTGGTATTACCCTCTGCATGACTCTGATAGCCCCAAAAAAATTAGTCTCAAATTGTGATTTTATCTCATCTAATGAACTGTCTTCAACACTTCCCATTAATCCATATCCTGCATTATTAACTACAACTTCAATTGATTCCTTTTCTTTTAGGATATTGTTTATTGCATCGGTGACTGATTTATCGTCATTGACATCTAGCTGTACCACTCTAAGTGGAAGGTTTTCTCTATTAGAAACTTCTGTTATTTCTTTAGATTTATTCATGTTTCGCATAGTTGCAAATGTATCAAATCCATTTCTTGCGAGAAGCAATGCTGTTTCATAACCTATACCAGAGGAGCTACCTGTCACTAATGCCACTTTTTTCGTACCTAAATTCTCGGTCATACCATTATAGGTGTATATACACTCTTATAAGTGTATCTACACGTAATTTAATTAAAACTTTATTTGAACTAACAATTGTCACAAACATTTTTATTTATATTATGTGTATATCAACGTAGTCCGGAATTGAAGGAACAAAATATCAACGTGATACTTAAGGAAGGTATGCTTGGGGAGACTTGTACTTGTGGTGAATTAAGGAAAGCTGCTAGAGCAATAACTTTACTATATGACAATGCCTTCAAATCAAGTGGGTTACTGTCAACCCAACTTGGAGTACTTGACGCCATATGCAATACTGAATCGATAAGAATTACAGAACTCGCTGAGAAACAGGGAATGGATAGAACTACTCTTACAAGAAATCTATCTGTTTTAGTGAAACAAGGATATGTCAAGATCACATCAGGAAACGACCAGCGAACCAGAATTGTAACGGCTACTCACAAAGGACGTAGTGCCGTGGCTAAAGCAATTCCTCTCTGGAACGATGTTCAACGCCAGGTGAGACTAGAAATGGGTGATAAATCTTGGCAGGATCTAATGCAAAACTTGAATCATTTTGTAAGGATAGCTAACCAATTAAATGATAAAAAATAAGAAAGAATTACAAATTTAGAGGTCGGGTGTCTGTCCAATCAACTATCAGCTTTAACTCGTCAAAAGCCACTTTCCTTCAACTTTTATAAAGACATCTAGTATCCGAACAAAATTTTGAAAAACTATTACTACAATTGCGGCGTATGAAAATAGAAGTTTTAATAGATGATGGTAGCAAAATTAACAAGGAGACATTTTTTATTTTTGACCCAGATAAAATAAAAATCGAAATCTATTACCAATAGTTCGCAGGCGTCGGGATGCGAATTGTTATCAGAGCGGGCCCGTCGGGATTCGAACCCGAGACAGCCGGATTTCTTCCGAGATGATAAAAGTCCGGTACTCTACCTGGCTGAGCTACGGGCCCATATTTCTGATTACCGTGTATCGTAGTCTATTTAATGTTTAGCCAAATTTTCTCTCATGATATAGGTGGATTCTTGTTTTATCCGATGTTAATTTCATGCATGATCGCATTAAGAAAACATATTAATTGTAGGGTGGGAAATTTTTCAATGCGCCCGGGTAGTATAGAGTTTCAATAGCAAAGTAGTATATTGAAGCATAAAGTCCGGTCTAGTATGGGGGACTGTCACTCCTTCGACCCGGGTTCGAATCCCGGCCCGGGCGCCTTTTTATTAAAATTTAAAATCTAGCGCAAGTAATCGTAAATTTTTAACTCCGATAAGGCAATAAAGGAAAATCTATTTCCAAATAATATTTCAGAATCAAGCGAATTTCCAGTTTTATCCAAGATAACTCCACCAGCTTCCTTAACTATTAGAAAGGCAGCAGCCATGTCTGTAGGTCTAATCCTGCCCCTAAAATCCATAAACATGTCCAGGTAACCTCTGGCAAGAAAACATAATTCTAAAGCGTTGGCCCCAAACACCCTGATATGATTTAGTTTTGAAATAATTGGACCAATTGATTGTAATAGTTCCTGTGAAATGCCAGATATGTTGACACCTGCAATTATCTCATTTACTTTGATGCTGTCGAGTTTTCTGACACTTAATTTATTTCCATTCAAAAAAGCACCCTTGTCTTTTGATGCGTAGTAGAGATCGCCTGTTGCAATATCTATTATAGCTGCATCTACAACAGCGCTTAGTTTAGAATCTGTAGCATAGGCTAGAGAGCAGCAATTAAAGGGAATAGACCTTGTAACATTTGTCGTTCCATCAATGGCATCCATAATTACGTAGCCGTGATTTTCGTTACCTACTATAGTTCCGCACTCCTCTCCTATTATAGTTGGATTTGTCCCACATTCCTTTATAATATCTATAACTTTTTCTTCTGCTATTATGTCTATGTTCCTTGAAATATCTCCACCGGCTCCAAGCCCCATTTCTTTGTTACCTTCTGGTGTCCCAACTAGGTGCTTGACACTCTTTCTGACTTCCAAGCATGCAGATTTCAGCGTTTCAATCATTTGGTAATGCTAGCTAGAGTACAGTATAAAATGTTACCTCATGTTTTCTAATGAAATAGCTATCTCGCTTATTTTTTAAACCTAGATTTTTTATTAACAATTCAATTGCTTGTTTCATCTTGATATCTTCTGTAGTTCATATTCATACAAAATTTTGTCATTTTCGTCATAAACCTTGGCCTTTATTGGAAAAGGTAAATCCTTATTCAAAAAAATCCTGTTTACTGAATTTCCCAGTTGATATTCCAGGGTGTAAACGTTAAAGGTTCCAGCATGAGTAGAGATGGAATCTTTATTCGCTATTCTTTCATCCACGCCTGAAGAACTCGTAGTTATCTTGTCCCACACTGCGCCAACAACGAGATATTTGGGCTCCCTGGCGATATCACGAATTGCCAATATCGATGTTTCAACCGGTGAGATAAACTTTTCATTATTAACACCAATCGGTTCCATTCGTAGAAGCTGGTTTTTTGTAAGATTCAGATTGATATCCCTTAGTGCGCTGCCATTTTTGATGGCAAAAGTCACATTCCATCTGTCCTTCAAATCGTTAAACTTCATTGAAACTATTGAGTGCTTGAGACTTGAAACATCACTTGTACTTGTTAGTGAATATGTCAGGTTCATTCCATCTGCTATGTTACTTCCAGGTGTCCACAGGTCCTTTGATGTGGGTGGATTGAAAATTGAGGGACCGCTTCCTGAAAATCCACCGTTCATAGCAATTATTACGACGCTTACTAGAATTCCTACAGTTGCAAATATTCCTGACGCCAGAAAGACAGTTCTTTTTGGAGTCATCACTGTTACTGTGACTTAGTTTTTAAAAAATAGAACAGAGTCGATACTAAAAAAATTATCACTGTACAACCATGTCAAATTCACCTGATTCAACAAAGTTGCTTGGTGAGGCTGATCCCGCTGTTGTTATCAGCACCCTTACGGTAGCTGGTCCAGGCTTTTGGAAGAACACATTTTGTAGAGCAGTTCCGTCAGGTGCTATCTGATTGTCTTTACCATAGATTAGTTGTCCTTGGGAGTCGAGAACCGAAAAAGTATATTCAACATCGTTAAGTATTTTCGTCTTCGTATCGTCGTAGAAAATTATTCCAAATTTAGTGTTATTACCAGCTTTTATTGCAGCAGGACTCCATGTTAGATGGATGGTATAAGTTCCGCGTTCGGTTCTCTGATCTAGGGGTGGTACTGGAATTTCTTCTTTGCTTGCAGGTAGTTTGGGTTGACCCTGGCCTGTTGCAAGTAAGTCAAATGCAAATTGAATTGGGGGATTACCTGTAGTAATATCTGCAAAGGTTTTAGCCTTTACAGGATAGGGCAGATTATCTTTGATATAGATATTGTTATCGACTCCTTTGTGCCACGTTATAACTGTAGTATCAAATGTTCCTGCAGGTGTTGTGACCGTTGCTTTGCCCCCTGGAGCAATAGGAGAGCCACCTATAGCAGCTATTTTGCCCCAATATGGCGCTGTTAGAGATTGACCTGGTTTTGCAACAAAAGACGACAGCCATTTAAGCGAATTCGTGTATGCACTTCTGTATTTATTCATCTCTTGAGGTATTTTTGAAGATCCTAGTGCGGTCAGATCAAGATCACTTAGATGAAATGTACCATTAATTACCTTACCTTGATCAACGATGAAAGTGGGTGCGACCCAATACTTTCCAGTATTGTTGAAGTCTTTAAAATAAATCGTCATATCAAATGGACGACCAGCATTTGTATCGGCGTCCTGGACGCTGTAAGTTAGATACATACCCTTTTTTGCTCCATCACCAACATACCATAAATTATTGCCCTGTGCTACAGCTTTGTTCGTGTTAGATTGCGAAAATAGCAAGATGACTGAAAATAATACAAACGCGAGCATCGGTTTGTAAATAGAGAATTGATGTTTGCTCATAACTTCAAATATGCTAGAATCCATTCATAAACTTTTACTGACATAGTCTGCGGCAGATGGCAGAGATTTAGGTCGCCTAAATCAAAGTTTGAATTTAGATAAACTAATAAGAGATGCAATCATCAAAAATAGCAAATGTGCAATTGCCCAAAGGTTCATTTCTACGAGGTAGATTTCAAACTAGTGGGAATGAAAGTGGTTCCAGCGCACAAAAACTGCGGAGATTCTCTTAGCAATGAGCAGCTTTCAGCATTTGAAAAAGAGCTTGTAAAGTATTGGGGAATTGAACAAGCTTAATGTATAAGTACAGTTAACGTTTAAATCCATATAGATAGCTGTCAAACTGAATGCGTCAACTTTATTAATATGCAATCTAACTTTTGTTTAGGTGTATTTGATTGACTAAGATGTGTAAAGTAAGCATAGATACTAACGGTGTAAACCAAGATGAAGGAAAGGCGTGGGTCGATGAATTGGGAAACATTTATGCAGACATGGAAATCGATAATGTGTCAGTATCTGGAAACAAGATTTCGTTTAGCGCCGGATTTTCAGGCATGGATGATACTCAACCAGATGACATAAAGATGAGACTAGATGAATATCTTACAATGAATGAAGCCTTTCAGACAAAATCTATAAACGTAAGTTAAAAAATAATATATTTTTTTTATTTTATTTTTCTCAAACATGTAAAAATTTGATTAATTAAATTAGTAAAATTAAAAAAATTATAAAATTAATGTTCATATTTAAATACTTGAGGCGTTTGTTATATATGGAAGGAAAGATGACTTGTAAAGGAATATGTATACGACATAAAGCCCAAAAGCCGGTCGGTTCAGGAAGATATGTAAGCGGTCAAAAAAGATGCCAGATATGTGAAATTTTTATAAAATGGGACGGATTATGGTGTCCATGTTGTGGATATAGACTAAGAACAAAACCGAGAAACCTGAAATATAAGGCCAAATTAAGGGCAAGAAGGGTAAAGGAGATTGAACCAATCTTGGTTGCTCCTGTCACTTAATTTTTCATTAAGTTTTTGCAGTAAAGTTTTATCAGATTAGATCTCTTTATATTTTCATAATCACCTGCCAAGTCTAATGCTAGGCTGTTTAGCTTCTGATAATCGAGTTGATGAGCATAGTCTTTTTTTTCAAGATGATTGCAAACTAGCCTTCCAATATAGTAGTAGCTATCTGCAATTAATCCATGTTCCACTAAAAATTCAATTTTTGATTCTATTAGTCCAATGTCGTACCTTTCTTTAAAAATTTCTTTTAGGGCATTAAGGGAACGATTTATCATGGTTCTTGTGGCCCTTTCTATCCCAATGCATTCAATACAAAGCTGAATAGCTTCCTTGATGAAATCTTTGCGGATTTCAAGCTGACGCAATTGGTTCAATTCATGAATGGGCATGGGTCTAATCTCGGATATTAAAAGAATTGCTTCTATGAGCTCATATGCAGCTATTTTTAGATTCAATGATAAGTTTAACTCTGATTTTGAAGTACTAGTTTTGGATACATTAAAGAGTGAGTCAACCGCGCGCCGTTTTCCTGCGGAAAGGAATATCCTTTTAATATCTGTTTTTCGAATGGAATCCTTATGAGGAATCAACAAGCTACTAGTTTTGTTCTCTACATTTTTCATGTTCAAAAGTGAAATCTCATTCTGATTATAGTTTGAAAAATCTAAAAATTCCAATTTTTCCTTTCCAATTTGCACAATACTGTTACCTAAACCATTACCGTTTTTAGCGAGGACAGCAATATCGTATTCACAACACTCGTACGAAATATTACTATTATCGGCCCTGCACCCTATAAGAGCCAGTTCTGAATTTTTTTTATTGCTCAAGTATTCTTGAATTTTCTCTGGGAACATCATTTTAAATTGGAACGATAAATCGGGGTCTAGCGCATATTTTCCATATCTTCAACGTCTCTAAAATCCATGGGGTTTAATCTAAACCCACCCACAGATTCGTAAGGAATTTCGTTTACCTTCAGGTAGTAATTAAGTTTACTCTTCTTAAATTTGGCGTGCAGCCAAAGAACAAATCGTTCTTCCAAGCTTGCTGATTCCTGTTTGTTAATTTCAGGGTGTATTTCAACCAATCTCCTCATCAACCTAGAGTCTACGGAAATTTCAAAAAAATCCCAACCAAGTGTTTTCTTGCCGCTACTATAACATCTGCAATAATTGTTATCCAAATGCACCGCTTTCTCAAGTGACCTTAGGAAGTCCATTATTTTTGGACGCTCTCTATCAAAATTAATGCAAGATCCGGTCATTATTATGGGCTTTGATACCACATCGGAATCATCCAGGGTTTTTGCTCTTGTGGATATGTTACTCGATTCAGGGGCAATAGATTTTTTTATTGTGACGGTATCTCCAACCGTAGTACCAATTAAATTTCTTGTTTTTGAGTCAATTCTAATCATTTTTTTATCTTTACTCTTATCGGAAGGATGTATCGAAAGGCAAATAATCGTAGTTCCATTTTCAGAACCAATGACATTAATAAAATCACCATCTGATATGTTTAAATTGTGCATGACATCCGGATCAATCCTTACAATGTTCCTACCCTTATCCTGAGTTTCATTTTCATAGACCCGTAAAGATATTCCCGAATTATCCGACAACATGTTTATTATGCATAAATGAATATAATAATATTTTCTAAATCCTGATTTACTGCGACTTTTATTTTTATCTCGTCAGCAAAATGGGACATTTGGCACAGTT
>JAJPIN010000191.1 GCA_021324715.1 Nitrososphaeria archaeon | reverse complement strand
GTATAGCTATAATTCAGAAAATAAGTCTAATAAGTGAGAATTAAAATTGGGATATTTTAGCGCTGTACTTGTTGCCTTAATGATGATCTTAGGATTTTCAATAATTATGATGAAATTCACCGGGTACTGGCCTTGTAAGATTGGCGAATTGCTTGAGCTGAAAGGCATTGCGTGCAACAAGAATTTTAAAGATAATTTTAATGTCTTATTAAATTCAAGTCATATTTCATTGCCCTTCCATTTTTCACTACTATCTCTTCAAAGTATCTGACAACAGTAACTTCAGATATTTTTGGTATCTTGAGCTTTTTACCGTTCACCATATCCAAGATCATAGCAGGAAAGTTTGCGCCCGCCAGTGCGGCAAAAATAGTACCTCCTCCCATCCTAGGATTAACTTCAACGATTTTGAGAATTCCATCATTAGATTCTTTCATCTGAATGCAACATGGTCCTCTTATTTTTAGATATTTTGCAATAGATTTGCATGTCTCGGAAATATTTTCATCCTTAACAATTGTCCCGACAGTCGAAATCCCTGCTCTCGTTTCGACTCTGATCCTAGGGACCGCAAGGATAGGTTCGCATTCCATGTCTGAGAGTACATCTATAGTATATTCAGTGCCTGGCAAGTATTCTTGAAAAATCAAATTTTCCGAATTAAATCTAACATACTTTAATTCATTTTCATTATTTATTTTTACAATACCCTTGCTGCCCTTACCATAACGTGGTTTAGCAATTAAGGGAAATCCTTTTACTTTTTTATAATCTAATGTTGTGAAAGGAAGTTCAAATTTTTTTGAAAGATAGTTAAACGTCTGAATTTTGTCTCTGCATATTTTCATAGTCTTAATATCACTTACAACTGGCAGCGCCCCTAATTTCAGTAATTTTTCTTTATTTGCACTATATTGATAGATATCATATCCTGAAGATGGCATTAGAACGTTAATTTTGTGTTTTGTAACTATTTCAAGGAGTCGAGTAATGTATAATTTGCTATCAATTTCTGGTAACACTTCATATGCATCTGACATAAAGAAACCCGCAGAAAACGGGTTTGAGTCTGAAGCAACTATTCTTACTGGGTAATTTACCATCTTCAGAGATTTTATTGTATTAATTCCTGCAGGAGCTGACGCACTTGGAACTAAAATAGTGGAATTTGAGGCTCCTTTCAAGGGGTATTACTTATCCGAGTTAAAATCAAATTTAATATCATATAAAAATTTCGAGAGCTATTAGATTCGTATTTTCTTTGATCATTTCAATACAAATTAAATACGGAATTGACTGAAGAATAAAAGATTGCTCGATCTGAAAAAAGACTACCATGTCCATAGCAACTATAATGACCACTCTCCTCAAGAGTTATCGATTGAAAAAGTGACAACTTATGCAGAAGAAATAAACTTGAAGACTTTGGCCATTACAGAACATGTTAGAAAGTCATCTGATTGGATACCAAGATATCTGGAGGAAATAGACAGAATTATATCGTCAGGCATTAAGATCACTATAATCTCGGGCTTTGAAGCCAAAATCTTAAAGGATGGTACCGTTGATTTTCCCTCAGAATATGAAGGCTTTTTCTTAATCGCAAGTTTCCACACAATCTTCCGTGACAAACAAGAATGGCTGTCTGCCCTGAAATCTACAATCACTTTACCCTTTGTAAGGGTCATAGGTCACTTGGCCCCTGAAACATCGTTTGATTTAACAGATAATGAATTAATTGAATTATCTGAATTACTGAAATCATATGATAAGACTGTGGAAATTAACGCTAAATATCGTAGGCCTCCAATGAAATGGTTGCGGATATTTAAAGAAAATAATGTAAATTTTCATTTAGGAAGTGATGCTCATAATTTGGATGAAATAGGGAACTTTAAGTCTATTACAAATTTAATAGATTTTATTAATAAGTAATTCAGGTTAAAGAAAGATAAGCCATAACTTGATATTGGTAATGAACATCAATGGAAAGAATAATCAAAAATATTACAAAAGCAGGTATCAAAATTTGTTTTTGCCTGACAGATATTAACATAGAAAACTGCAACATACATAATTGATAGTTTATGACCCTCGTGACACCCAATCGACTATTTAGTAATTTGAGATCGTCGATCAACCGATACGAACAACAATCTTTAAATTAAATATATATGATATAGAAGAGAGATTTTTTACTTACATGACAAGGATAGTAATTATTGATTCACAAGTTGCTGGAATTTCTGGTGACATGCTGTTAAGCAGTTTAATAGATCTTGGCGCAAATGAAAAAAAAGTGATAGATTCTATTTACTCTGCCGAAGATTATTTTAAGGGATCTAAAATCCGCAAAGTTAAATTTGTAAAAACTAGTTCTCATGGGATTTCATGCACTCGATTTCTATTTGATTATAGTGATTCGTTGCATTCCAGATTAGGAGTTGTGGTGTATAGAGCAATTGCAGCTTGTTGTGATTCACTAAACTTATCAAGTATCGCAAAATCGTTTGCTCTTAATTCACTCAAAAAAATTATTTCAGCTGAATCTATAGTTCATCGAAGTAGTTTCAGCAATGTACGATTGCACGAGGCTGGTACAGTGGACACTGCCGCTGACTTGATCGGCACTGCTGTTGCCTTGGAGGATCTAGACCTATTTTCAAAAAAATTCTATACTACTGATGTAGCGGTTGGTAACGGCATGTTAAAATTTTCTCACGGTACTGTTCCCAATCCAGGTAATGCAATAATAGAAATTTTCAGGAACAATCAAATATTATTGGTATCAGGAAAGATAGATGGTGAGCTCACTACTCCAACCGGGGCAGCGATGTTGGTAAATTTAAATCCTGAACACATCCACCAATACCCTCCATTTATGCCCGAAAATATAGGAAATGGAGGCGGTCAAAAGGAGGGAAAAGATGTTGCAAATATACTCAGAGTAGTCATCGCAGAATCAAATTTGAAGATAGATTACACTTGCGAAAGTGTTTACGAGCTTGAAACAAACGTTGATGATGCTACAGGGGAGATGATAGGGAATATGATAGACGTTCTTTATGAAAATAATGCGAAGGACGTAACAGTGCTACAGGGCCTATCTAAAAAAAATAGGCCGTCGTTTGTAATAAAGGTCTTGGCAGATAAAAGACATAAAGATTCACTTATTCACCTTCTCTTAATTGAAACGGGGTCGCTTGGCTGCAGAATTAACGAAGTTAGCAGGGTAATAACTTCTAGATCTTTCATAACTCTGCCAATTACAATAGAGGGTCAAAAATTCGAAATCAAGGTCAAGATTTCAAAGGATAGTGGTGGAGCAATAAGAACGATAAAGCCCGAGTACGATGACATCAGGTCTATTTCAGCAAAAGTAAAAGTTCCATACAAGAGAGTTTTTGATATTGCATATTCTGAATTAACGAGGAAATACATTTAATGATTAATTCAGAAGATAAAGTTTTCCAAGCGTTAATTTCATGGTTTAAAGACAAGAACCAAAAAGTGATAGTTGCGTTATCTGGTGGGGTTGATAGTGC
>JAJPIN010000171.1 GCA_021324715.1 Nitrososphaeria archaeon | reverse complement strand
TTTTCAGAATTGCATTCTCGTCAACATCAAATGGATTCTCACCAGTTTCAAAGAAGCTGAAAGAGCGCTTATTTTCCTTTTCGTGAGCTGAGTAGATTCCGGAAGGGATGAATTTGGAATTTCAGATGGGTCGGAATTAGGATTTTAATGTTCCTTTATAAAGAGTTTCATCTAAATTAATAGTAGAATTGATCTAATATAATTTTGATGGAATAATAAATTTCACATTTCGAAGTAATAAATGAGATCATGTGAATCCAAACTTACTAATAATTATTTGTAAACAGGCTTTTGGCCTTGCTCTCTTTTTCCAGTAACGTGTTACGAAGGTTTTCCATACTCAAAATAAGGTCATCAAAATCCTCAAGTGTTAATTTTTCCATTACATCTATTCTGTTTTTAATTAATGACTTAGTTTCATCCATTAATCCAATCCGAGATTTAGTAAATCTTGATTCCATCATCTTAGTCCCGACAGTCGATATGAAAAACCCGAATATAGTCAGTCCTGCGAACATAAGAAGAGTTGCAATCATTTTTCCTACGGCAGTGACCGGGTAAACGTCCCCATATGTTGCAAGTGTAACTGTGGAAATGGTCCACCAAAAGGCATCGCCTAAAGTTCTTATTGTTGCTCCCTTTTCGGAATGTTCTACCATGTAAGCACCAAATGCTCCAGATATAATTATCATAATTGAAAATACTACCAAATATAGAAATCCGCTTCCCTCAAATATCTTGACTAACCTGAACGACAAGTGCAGAAGTCGGAAAAGACGTATTAGTCTTAAACCTCTCATACCTGCTCCAAGAATTGTTTGACCCTCTAAAATAGAAAAGGTAAACAGCGGTACCAAGGCAGGTAATTCATACAAATGTTTGATAATAAACTGGAGAGAACCTTCATCTGATGCTTTCATTCTGAAATAAAAATCAAACCATAAGAAAGCGACTATCAAAAAGTCAATTACATACACTATTTCAGTTTGGGCTCCAGAAAGCGTAAAAGCGTACTGGATTATGATTAGCAATACCGAAATGGCCGTGACACTTGCCGTAATTACTTCTCTTTCCGTGTGTTTCAGCCCATTGCGATAATACTTGCCTATAATTATATTGGTCAGAGACTTTCCTTCTGGAGACTCTTTACCCTTTTGCAATATAACGCTCATTCTGATGCCTCCTTTCTGGCCTTATTCAAAATCACAAATTACTTACGCCGTTTAAGCACTTAAGTTCTAGTATAATTTCTCCTTTATAAATATGGAACGGTTCTTATTTTTGATAATTGAATTTTAAGAGAAGATTTATCCTAATTTGTAAATACTTGTCAACGTATATTTCATTTTACATTAAGATTATAGGTTACAGATTGTGCGTATTGGTTAGGGTTCGGTTCTCTCGTACCTGCTTCATAGTAGAGTATGGTTACCAACTACCAGAAGTTTGAGTAATAGAAAATATCCCTCGGCAATGCCAGTATTCTAATATTGGTCTGGAAGGGATGAATCTGGAATTTCAGATGGGTCCAAGTTAGAGTTTCTAATTTTAGTAATAATGTAGTCTTTCTTCAGATTGTCTTTGGAGTTAAATTTAATAATATTTTCGACCCGAGGGTTTGTGATTCATTACTGACATAATTTTCGGGCTCGTTGGGATGCGCATTGTTAACAATTCGGATCCAGAATGAAGGTGAACAAACAAGACCTTCATGTGCGGATGTGATCTAACGATAAACCATTCAGTCTAAAGATATCTTCGAGATGCCATCAAGTATTTTGACATGATCAGCCTGAGGCTCAGTTGTAATGTAGAGCATGTGATCTCCTCCTAGCGGTAAAGTGATTCTTTTTATCTTTTCATATACTGCCAAAACGTACTTCCCTTTTCCTATTTTCGCAGTCAATTCATTTCGCGATTTCCAGGCGTTTGTCGCCATTTCTAGGGATTTTTTACTTTCTTCAGGAGACAGCAAATTAGAGACTCCCGGTTTGTGATCGGAGAACATTATCTTTCCGTTAGAGTCGCAGATAGTAGCCATCCTAACGTTCGGATCTAGCTTCATTATTTCTGAATATATTTTTTGATAATTCATATTCATTAATTTAACTAGTCCAATCTATATAAACACAATTTCTACTTTTCAAGCATGGAAAGAGATTATTGCTTAGCCGGGTAACTAGGTACTTTAAAAAGCATTGATTATTATGAGCCCGTCGAGGTGTGAATCAACTTTGATTCAATTTTCGAACTTGCATTATATTCATACCAGAAGGGCTAAGCTAACGGTGCGGTCGAAGGCTCAAACCTGAATCTGTGATAAGTATATGAGGGGTCAAATAGAATAGCTATTTTCCAGCTTCGCTTATGGTGAAATAATCATTTTTTAATTACTTCTAACCACCAGATTCGAGTTACTTATTTTATTTGTTTTCTATCGAAACATGGGAATGTCCAAGGTTGTCCGACAGTTAAAAGAGGTGTCTAGCCAACAACATTATCATGTGTTCGTGTTTAGTCCTTTACACAAAATATTATTATTCTAATGTCAATAGAATTAATGAAGCATGTTTTCTGATGAGAATCTTGGTAAGGCCATCGATTTTGTAAACCCTAAGGTCGACAGCTGGGCAAAGGACTTGTTTGGAAGCTTTGAGCAATTGAATTTGACTAGACCTCAGAAGGAGCTAGTTCAGGTTTTGACAGCTGAAACTCTCCTGTACAATACCGTTATGTCAAATGAAGAAATCATCGCAATCTTGTCTGACATAATACGAAATAT
>JAJPIN010000044.1 GCA_021324715.1 Nitrososphaeria archaeon | reverse complement strand
GTACTGGCGATATTTTTTAATGAGCTTGTCTACTACTCACATTTGGGAGATAGTCGAGCTTATCTATATGATAATAAAGGCATGCTGGTCCAACTAACTACTGATGATTCTTTAGCAACGGAAATGGTTAAACAAGGTATAATAAATGATAACGAGGTAAGAACACACAACCTAAAAAACATTGTTACTAGGTATTTGGGAACAATTCACTTAATAGTTCCTGAAGTCCAGTATTACCATCTTGGAAAAGGAGATTGTATTATACTTTGCTCAGACGGTCTTACCAACATGTTGGATGAAAGGGAAATGCTCTCAATACTTAAACAAAATTTTTCTGTGGGTCCACAAAGTATCTGTAATAATTTGGTTGATCAAGCAAATAAAAAAGGTGGATATGATAACATTACCGTAATTGTGATTCAATCCATTTCTTGAACTGATTACCAGTAGGCGCATATTAAATTTTCTAATCCTCAAAAAAGATTGTTAGCAAGCATTAGGAAATATTAGAAATTATAAATATTAAATTAATCTTTGGGAGATGATAAGAGCGTGAATATATTTCCATCCAAATCCTTTATAGTCGACATTATGCCACCCCATTCCTGCTTTTCTGGCTTTGTAATATCGATTCCCTTGGATTTGAGCTCTTCGTAAGTTGATTGAATATCTGAAGTGAAGAACCATACCCCAGTGTTTCTACCTATGTTTTTCCGTGCTATCTCTAATTCATCCTGAGACATCATCTGTGAATTTGGTTCCATAATACTCAAAGTCGATTCAGAATCTTTGGGTGCAACTTCTATCCATTTTCCGCCATAAAAAGGAACATTCAGTCTAATATCAAGACCAATTTTTTCCGTGTAAAATTTTAGTGCCTGTGCTTGATCCGATACCATTATGACTACTCCACCTATCGTATCAATCAATTCAAAATTTAATTTGGAGTATAAATGTTATAAACTTGCTGCTGTGTCTTTGGATATGTCTATCCTTTTTTTTGACCTACTCAATAGTAAAGAGTCTCTTTCATTTCCAATTTAAGTATGATTTCATTAAATGAATTACATTACGTCAAAATATTTTAAAATAATTGTTAAATACCCTCGTAAGACTATTATTGAATTGAAATAACATTTGTTAGAGGATAAAAATCTAAAACCTGAAGGTGAAGATAATATTTCCGACAATGATGAGGAGATAGAGGACGAATTTGAAGAAGACCTAGAGGATGATTTTGAAGAGGTTGAGGATGATTCTGAAGAAGGTCTAGAAGAAAAAGAAGACAAAAAGTAAATGAAATGTGCAATCTGCGCAAAATGCGAAGCAAAATCTAATTGTGGCCGATATCTGATTTTAAAAATTAGTAGGTTGGAATGACTAGAAATAAATGGAATTTCCGGATACCAAAACACAGTCGTTAATAGTAAAATTGATTTTAAATAAGAGAACAGAGGAATCAATCCAATTACTTTCTAGCTATTACAATATTCAGCCACCGGAAATCGTAGTCGGTACTATAAAGGGGAAAAGAAAAACCGTAAGTGCAGTCTATGTTGGAAAAAAGAGACGGATTTATGTCATAAATTCCGAAATCTTTTATAATCCCTTTGTGATATTGCATGAGTTTTATCATCATTTGAGAAACAGAGGGTTGGAACATAGAGGTTCAGAAAAAGGAGCGGATAACTTTGCATTAAAATTCATTGAGTCGTATCGTCTTTTGAGGATCCAGGAACTAAGTGAGACTTAAGGAAACAGTTTCTTAGGAAATTAAAATTGCAAAAACTTCAAATCTGTCAGATGTTCAAGATGTTTCTTTGAAGTGGAATCACTGATCTTCTTTAATTCATTTTTTGCTTTTGACGAATAAGACATGTATAAATTTTCCATCCGTTCTATAAATTCAACAGATTCCTTATTGTTTCTTACCAGAATATTAAATAGCCTATCTTCATTGTTCCAGTCCATGATGTCATCGTGAATCTGGTATGCTATTCCCAACAAATGTCCAAAATTTCCCATAGCAGAAATCTCTTCCTCCGTCCCTTCTCCTAATAGTGAGCCAATTTTCGACGCAGCTTCGAATAATGACGCTGTCTTATTTTCAACTACCTTAATATAATCATCATCTTTCAGGATTAAATCTTTAGTTAGTTTGATTTCCATCATCTCGCCCTCACTCATCTTTGTTGCTGCCTTCGATAATTCTGCAGAAATTTTTGCATTGTTAAGTTTCGTAATAATATTAAGTATTATTCCAAGGACGAAATCAGCAGTGAGAATGCTGCTATTATATCCATATTTTACATGAAATGACGGTTTGCCTCTTCTGTAATCTTCCTTGTCTATAATGTCATCATGAATAACAGACTCTGTATGCAGTAGCTCTATTGCGCAGGAAGCCAAAAACATGTCCTCTGTGGCCTCCGTCGTTAACCTCTTGTTCGACGAAATTGTCTCGGCTGACAAAATCAGTATTAGAGGTCTTATTCTTTTTCCACCTTCTGATGCGTATCTTAGTGGAGTATAAAATTCAGACCACGAGTACAGATCTAATTCTCTTGCAAGATATTCATCAATTTTTGATAAATAAGAGCTAAATTGGTCCAATAGTGGATTTGCTTCAATATTTCTTCTGTTCAAGAATGGAATCTAGCCTAGACTAGTGTTCATTTATTGATATTTAATTCTTTTACAAAAATTAAAACTTGTACACTAAAGTATTTTCATATGTCGAGCTTTAGATTACCTTATTGATATTTCATTACTCTTGAGCAAGCAAACGGCTCGGCATTATTAGAAAATGCTCCGGCCGGGATTTGAACCCGGGATCTGCGACTCGAAAGGCCACAATGCTTGACCGGACTGTGCAATCGTTATTTACTGTGACGATTACTACACCACCGGAGCCACTAGGATGATGTATAATTCACAATATAATAGTTTACGGCGAACGAAATTATGACGTTTATGCTTTAAGTTTGTAAAAATAATCGGTAGTGCAAGCTTTTCTCTTGACTAACGATAAATATTTACTGCAAATAAAAAATTATCACAGAAGGTTTTATTATTGGTTATTGATGATTGATCTTGATGAACGAACTGATTTTAAGAATAGATAAAGAAGTAGAGAAGAGGAGCCTTTTAAAACATCCATTTTACAAGATGTGGTCAAATGGAGAATTAAATTTAAATCAATTACAGGGTTATTCTCTGGAGTATTTCCAATTAGTGAAATTGGTTCCAGAGATGGTTGACAATATCAAGTTAAAATTGCAAGACCAGAAATTGAAGAGCATCGTTGATGAGAGTCAGAAAGAAGAATTAAGTCATATTGAGCCGTGGATAAGGTTTGCTACATCTCTTGGAGTTCAAAAACAAGAGCTGTTAAATTATGTTTGTGATGAAAATACAAAGACTGCAGTATCTTCTCTTGTGGAATTAACTAACGACTCAATACAACCAAGTGTTTGTGCGATGTATGCATATGAGATGGATTTGCCTAACATAAGCAGATCAAAGATTGAGGGTTTGCATGAATTCTACAATATTTCTGATTTTGATTCAACTAACTATTTTGAACTTCATGAAGAAGCCGATATCAGACATGCAGAAATATGGAGAAATATGATAAAAAAGATTCCGGTCCATAAACATGACATATGTTTCAGGGCAGCTGCAAAGTCTCTTGATGCCCAAAATTTATTGTTAGATGCTGTCTATGAAAAATACGTAAGACCTTTTAACTAGACTGTCATGGCCTAGGCAAGGGACTAACGGAAGTCCAGTCCAAGAGGTATAACATTGTTCTTTTTCAAAACCTTTATACATATTTTCATAGCGAAAAAGTCTGTTGGGCCCATAGCTCAGCCTGGTTAGAGCGACCGGCTCATAACCGGTCGGCCGGGGGTTCAAATCCCCTTGGGCCCATTTTGATAACGACGCTTAAATCTTGGCCCGTATATATGTAAGCAGTGTACCAAGATGAGTAACATCACCTTAGATGAAGGAATCCTCTAGAAATGTTTCTCTATGCCCTAAGAGCGCCGGAGTCGAAAAGACAATATCCAAAGAGACTGAAAGTTGTACTTAATTATTTGAAAAACTTGGATATCTAGTCCAGGATGACCGACTACTTGGGGACGAGGAATTGTCTTATTTTGCCGTCTATGTAAAAAAAGCATATGCTATTGACGCAGTGAAAGATTACATTAAATTCTACGATTTTAGATTAACCGAGGGTAGATAGCATATAATCAAAGACGTTAGTGTTACTTGAAGAGGAAAAGTTAACTCAAATTTCTGTAAGTTGAAACCCCAAGCATAACTAATGGTTTCGAATCCCACTCCCGGCCGTAATTAAAATACAATCATTAATTATTCATGTCCAATTCTTATGTCGATATTTTTTATCCCTGGATATTAACAGTAGTATCAATAGACCTATGAAGCCTGAGGCCGTTATTCCGTAAATCAACAACATAGAATCCAACAATACAATATGTAATGCTTAGGTTGTTTAAAAAATTGAGTTAAATTTCAATAATTATCAAAATTGTCAAATCCTTAAATCGGTTAAACCCCAAGTGTGGCTAATGGGTTCAAATCCCACTTCCCATGCAACGCTTCATATTAGTAAAAAATTTAGAAATAAAATTCTAGCATTAAAAATACCAGAGGCTTGATACTAGTAACAAGGGAGCTTTACTAGGCTTAAAGTGGTCGTTTCAGCGTAGATAACTTATGAATCCAAAAATCATTAAAAGGGAGATTTTGAATTGAGTGTCATACTAGATACTCTGTTCTTAAGAACAAAAGAAATTACAAAATCAAAGCATAGTGAACCCAAGACCTCATCCATATTGCTAATATCAGTAGCAATAACTATGGCAATTATTTTGTTGATGTATGTAGGAATATTATACACAGAAGGAACGATGAAACAATATTCTATATGCAGAGATAAAATAGTGGGATTTGAACAACGTGGAATGTATCCGAGCCCAGGAGAGTTTAGATTAGCATTATCATCCTGTGAATCAAAATAAGACTGTAAAATAATTTATTTTTTTACACTAATTTTGGATGTCTTTTAAGGAATTACTTTCCCTCCGAACGATAGAAAAATGAAGTCAAACTAACTAACTGTTCGTGTTTGACCCAGCTACTGTAAATCACTTCCACTCCCATGCTTTAGCTGACGTATTTCCTGACTCATCTGATTCATACTCGAATACTCCTACCAAGTTGTTAAGGAAAGATAGTTTTCCAGTCGAAGATGTGCTAAAAAACAACGAGCCTGCGAATCTTATTTTTCCTGGACTAGTAACTCTTCCTATGCCTTGTCCTGTCCAAGTTGCCATTTCCTGTCCATCTTTACTCATCAATACTCCTTGACCTTCGCCATATATCGCTCCACCAGGTCTTGGACAACCCGAATACGTTACTGTAGCTGTTGTCTCTACACCCCTATAGTTCCCTGTTGCTGAAAAAGTAGTTTCTATCTTTGGTTCTCCACCTTCAACATCCAGTACTCTTTGACTTGTTATCTTGCCTTTCTCTTCACTTATTAAATCTCCTAACATGTAATCATCAGAAACTATCAAAACATTTAACTCTTAACATTCTTTAAATTAGCCCAATCTTGCTCGGTGATAGATGACTCTAATGGTGACTTATCAGGTTCAACATGTAAAATTGGGCCCACATTTTACCTTCCTAGTAGCTGAACCCGCTTACCAGCAAGGTTCAAATCCCAGCGACACCGAATAAAATTTTCGCTGGAACACGTTGCTCGCTAGGTAATGTCTTCAAATATCGGTCATGATTTAGCAACATTTGCGCAGGGTAAAGTGCTTTTACTATTGAAAACGAAGTCTATTTTCATTACTGCTTTTAATATCTATCTAAACACTAAATTTAATGCGGTGCACTCCAGTTGCTAAATCAACCGTAATTACTAGATTAACCTATATAGTTTATCTGACTAAAGCGTAAATACTAGGTTAGTCTATATATATTTAAATGTCGAAAATCGGAATTAATCAGAATTCTCTAAAGGTCAGACTAAAAGTATTCCCTATTCGAGCAGGTAATACGATCTTTTTGACCAGAATGATACTAGTAGCAGTACTATTGTCAGGACTAATTGGCCTTTCATCTTACCCTTCTATCGCAAATGCAACTACGAATCAAGTGATTACAGGTGACACACAAAAATATAGGATATTTGAAGGGCAGGCACCTACGATGCAACCATCAGATGCTGGCATGGCAACCAATCCAATGCCAGGCGTATTTGAGTGGTGGTACTTACAGGGAAAATTCAATGATAATTCAACAACACAAATTACATTACTTACAAAGCCTTGGGTTGACAACAATGGACCGCTTCAGCCCTACGGCACTATAGCCATTACGACTCCTAACGGCACGCATTTAGGAGGGGAAATCAAAGTAGATGTAACCCAATTCAAGGCGGCACGCAATACAATGAATGTAACGATGGGTGATACCTGGGCTCGTGGTGATTTGAAGACAGTTAATTTGCACTTTGCACCGACGGCGAATGGAGTTGGAGCAAATCTAGTTTTCCAAAGTGCCGCTCCACCCACAAGATTTGGCGGCAGTGGTATGTGGTTTTTCGACCCATCGCTGACACGATTCAGCGCTACGAATGACCCAATGCCCTTTGCTAAACTTAAAGGCAACTTGACCTACGGCGGTCAGTCTCACAGCGTAGAGGGAACAGGGTATATAGACAAGCAGTGGGGAACAGTCAACTGGAATCAGGACTACGACGGCTGGTACTGGTCAACTGGTCATTATGGTAACTACACTATAGACATGTTTGTACTTACCACTTCAGCGGCATTCAACCAACAGAAAACAGTGGATGCCTATTTAGCCAAAGGAAATGGGCCAAGTAAGGTCTTGGTCGAAACTATGAAGGGCGTCACCGCGCACGCATCAGGGAAAAACCTAACTTCTCCTGGAGGATTCCATACATACCCAGAAATACTGACCTTACAATGGAAGAACGGCACAAATTCTGCTACTCTGACTCTTACTAACCCTTCAATCGTTGCAAGCCAGTCTACTATTGTTAATACTAATGCAACCATATACGGAACACCTCAATATATGCGGTTACAGGGTACAGGAACACTTAATGTGCAGTGGGCAGGCGGCAATGAAACAGCAAGCGCACCTGCCATCTGGGAAGTCAGTTATTTGCACTAAGTAGCATTTTTTTGCTACGCACTTTTTCTCATTTGTACATTATATCTACCTGCACAGAAAGGATGATGCTGACTGGCCCGCACATAAAACTGAGGTAAAGTCTGGCAGTCTCAATGACACTTTCCTAAATAAAAAATTACGTGGGCCCAAAATTTGTGCAAAAACAATTCACAACTCCTTGGGCCCATTATGTATTCGGGTTCAAATATAACTTTTGAGAAAAAGAAGATTGTATTGGAGGACAATTATAATGCCAACTAAACTTGCAACTAGATTATTATTGATTTGGTATCTATCTAAGAACATGGACCCTTTGGTAGGTGGTACCACGCAGATAGGGTCCTTATCCAAGAATTGGATTGCTGCACCAGATGAGTAAATTGACATTATATTAAGCAAGATACCCAAAGCATATTAGCATCTTTTCACTAATATTGGATATACGATATATATAAATATCCAAATAACACGTTATATCGTATGCCCGATATTACACTTGAAGGAAGTTGTAACATTTTGACACCATTTTCGGAAGAACACTGTGTAAATGCAGTCGAATTAGTCAATACCCACGTACAAATGCCGTCAACTTCAGTAGGAATTGAGAACTTTGCAGTGTTAGATGAAGTTGGAGCACAAATTAGTCCATCCGAACGATTACAGAGACTAGCCGAACAAATTGTACGGACGGAAATCAGAAAGTTAGCTTTCAGTCTAATGTTCCCTTTATTAAACAAATTTAAAATGCCGATCAATTTGGTCTAGGAGTATTCGTTGTGGGAGAACATCTGCAGGAAAAAAATTGTATAAACTATAATAAAACCCATATACTTGCAGGGAAATCCGTATATGCATGGTTCTAATCCCGATTCCAAAGACATCACGATTAGGTAGTATTTATTCGCGGAATGGAATAATACTTAATTTTTCTCGAGATTTAGTCTGTCCTCAAGGATTATCGATAATAAATCGCCAAGCTACGTTCGACTGTTGACGTATTGCTATACGTGCTGTTCTTGTTGAGCACAGGATATAATAAAGCAGGCGGGTAGGCAAGATCAATGATTCCTACTCCAAGCACTGGCAACGGATCGATGAAGAATCTGAAACTAAGATTTCCAAAGAGCACTGCTTGCAAAAGAGGACACGTTCAGATCCTTAAGCAGGTCTGCAAACAATGTGAGAAACAGGTTCCTGCATTTGTATTGGAACCAGTTCGGGAGGCATCCGAACAGCTCGATGTTATCTTTCGAGAGAAGCGTAAAGGATTGGTCATTACCCAAAGGAAAAATCTCATTGTAATTCATGCAAATAGGATTAAGAACTTTGGAAACAGGTATACACTGGAAAGCGATTCCGATGGTTCCAGTATTGGCGTTGCCGTTGCACGTTCTGACAGATTGCACGATTTCTTCGTTGATGTTTCCAAGAACGGGAATGTCATTATGAGTTACAAGGGCCAGGTAAGGAAAGCTCTCTATGGGAAAGGGAGTGCGATAGAAATTCAACTTTCAATAATTCCATCAAATGAAATAGACAGCGTTTACACATACTATTACACCATACGAAAAGATCATTTGAAAAAGGCAGAACTGGATTCCTTGAGAAAAATGGAACTCAAGATTAGCCGACTCTCGCTTTCTCCAGAGCCATATTTAATGACAGGCGATGGCAGAATCTGTAAAATTACGACAAAGGAATTCAAAAAGAGGTTTGGAGTCAAATTGCTAAAGGCACCAGCCGTAGCAGACAATTACCGTACACGGGATTTGAAAATCATCAATGATTCGTATCGCAAGTTGCGTCCATTTATCGACGGCCACTGTTCCTATGGTGAAGGACTCAAAAGTGGCAACCTTCGTTACGTCTCAAAAAAATCACTGATGAACAAGATCCTCAGTCAATTTCATGCCGGCAAAATACACCTGCCCAAGGTTGTGATTGTGAGAGTAAACGAGTTGGTTGGAAATGGACTGGTAGCAGGCCAATACATCAAGCGTGGAACGATAATAGGAGAATATAGTGGAGCAATTCTAAAGGTAATTCCAATGGCGACAAATGAGAGAGTGGATAACACGTATTTTGCACCCTATTCTATAGAAGAAGTTCCCGGTAGCGAGATGTTTGTCGTGGATGCAAAGAGGGCTGGAAATCCTACCAGGTTCATTAACCATTCAGATGATAATTCAAATGCTGTATGGGTGCCTCTCTTTGATGGAGAAAAATTTCGTTTAATAGTTGTCGCTACAAAGGCCATCCCAGACGGCAAACAGATTCTTTTAAAGTATCGTCTTAGTTACTGGTTAAATCTTCACATCCCTAACCCAGTTCCTCTCTAGCGGATCAATAATCGATCCGGTATGATCTGAACTATACCAGACCGTCCACTTAACTTCCATACAATACTTCTTCTTACAGCCTACATATCACAAAGACATGGATTGAGAATATTGACGTTCTAGATGATGAATCGCCCATTCCTTAAGATACTAGACTTTGGTTATTACAGGCCTTCGAGAAAACATATAATGGGACAAGGTTATACTGAACACTCGAGTTAATATGAGGTCAAACGAGAAGTTATTAGATAGAATGTTTCCCAATTTATCTATATGGTTGAAGAATTCTATACTACCAAGGTATTACCGCATTCAATAAAATTTTATCTGCCTCGGACTGAGGGTTACATGGATGTAGTGAAGGAAATAGCCTCCAAATATAGAAGCATGTCATTAATAGAATTCGATGGGTATTTCGAAGGAAAATTTGAACCAGAAAAATATACTCGTCTAGAAGTTCATGCAGAGATAATGGAAGTACAACAGATTATTGAATACGCAAACAAGATCCGCATAAAACTGAAGCAAAACTCAATAGGACTAGAAGTCGATAATAAGCTGATTCTCGTCGTTAAACGGTGAAAATCACAACTAAACGCTGAATGCCTGTTATCCTTGGCAGACTATGTCAGAGTCAGAGAACAATTTCAGAGTTTTGAACTAAGCCGTCCAAAAAATGAAAACTCGGAAGAAAAAAGCAATCTAATTTAGCTTTAAATTCCTATCACCAATAGTCTCTTGCCTCGATGAGATACTGGAAGCCTTTCCAATTCGTCTTTTTCTAATGCCAAATCGGTAATGCAATCACTGTAACCGTCGAAATTTTGAAGTATCAAATGTAATCATAATATATTATTGAATCCTTTGATTCATTATCTTCTGTATAAATGGTGTCTCGGGTTTCTGCCCCGTTCCCCGCAGCACTATTGCGGTAGAGGGGAAAGGCCGAAAAAAACGGAGCAGGCCGAAAAAAGCCCCTTGCCATACAGGAGATATTAAATTATTTATCGATTATTGATAATGCTGATTCAACTATTGTGCGTATTAATCCTATATCTGTATAAAGTCTATAAAGCATTTGAAAAAGATTTAATTAACTAGCAGAGTGAAAGATCTCCAGGTCTTGACACGAAATTGAGATTATACTATATTTTTATTACTGCAACTCCACGATGACAAAAAATTTTTTGTAGAATTAATTACTAGCTCAGCAAAATATCTAAATCCTGGTTGATGTCGATTCACTCTTAATGGTCAAGGCGTTATGATAATTCTTGAAAATTGCTGGAAGCATACCTATGGATTCACCATCTACTGATACAGTAACATTTCTCTCTTTTGGGAAAAATGCGACTTCTGGAGATTGATAATAAAGGATATCTCCTTCAAATTTGTATGTGCTTGTTCCCTTTAGCTCAATCAATTTGTCAACCATCTTGAAACTTCCTGAATTTGTTAATATTATAATATCCAACAAACCGTCTGAGAATTTTGCACGTGGTGCTGCTTTGAAGCCTCCCCCTAAGAAACGGCCATTTGAAACTATAGCCATAGTCATATTTACGGAGAATTTTTTATGCCCATCAACTATAACATCGCACTCATTACTCCTGTACACTGGAATCGTAGCAAATATACTTGCCATGGTTGATACAAAACGATTTTTTATCTTTCCTCTTACTTTTTTGGATCTATCAATGATTTCAGCTCCAATACCGATCTCTGCTGCATTCATGACAATTCTGCTATGGCTTAAAGAGGGAGTATCTTTATCTGTTATTATACCTGCTATAGCATCTATCTTGCGTCTCTTCATATATCGAATGCGGATTAAAGACTCAGCTCCTTGATGTTTCAGTTCAAGAGACCTTGCCAATACATTTCGACTACCAGAAGGGACAACATACATGACACCTTTTGGATTCATAGGTTCTAGTCTAGACTCGCTCCTAAATTTGCTATAGTCATTACTTTGCATGTTTTTGGGTTTAAGGTTAAAAAACCATTTGCAACTTCGTTGATAGTACCGTCTCCACCAACAGCAACTATATTCTTATATCCTTTTTTAAGTAGCTTACGCGTTAAAAGTGTACCTTCATTGGCTTTTTTGGTAAAAATAATCTTATGATGCTTAGGTAGAATATGCTTAACTTTATTATAGGTTTCAATCCAATTTTTTCCTGTGTTACCACCTTGAGAGTTCGGATTTAATATTAAAATCGTTTCATTCAGGTTATCTCTATTCAAATTCGTTTGAATCTTCCCGAATTTGGAACCCGCATATTTAGTATTCTTCAGTCACCCATCTCCTGAAAAATAATATAATCATAATTAATCATAAAGATTTAATAGAGTTATTCTGCGCGAAGGAATGAAAAATATAACGCTCATAAAAAACAATCAAGATATGACTGCTTAAACGCACAAACTATGTTTACATCGCACCATGATGATTGGGATCGCCAACAACAGGAGCCGACGGATGAAAAAGAACTAATCTATGTTCTGTGAGATTGATATTCAACAAATTAAAAAAAAGTTAAGGTCTGGAACTGTCCAGCAAATCTAGAGTCAAAAATTGAGTCAAAAAAATTTCTCGGAAGAGGTTGGTTACTTTGAACCTTCCTTGAGTTTTTGACTTGCGTTACCTAGTAAACTACCTAGACCCCCAGCTATCTTCTTGCCCAAGTCTTCAGTCTTATTCATTAAATTTGCAGCTGTGTTGTTTGCCTTCGCACTAGCGTTCCCAATTGTGTTGTTTGCCTTCGCACTCGCATTTCCCATCGCGTTTGAAGCATTAGTGGTCACATTTTGAGCATTTGCGACTGAGGCATAAATTAACGTTAATGCCAAAGTGAGTACCACGGCTCCAACATATGTTGATTTATTCATCGATAACCAATGTATTACATCCCTTTAATATATTATGGAATGTAAAGACTAACTATCTATTTTCCATGACCAACTAGCTCTATGAACATAACGAACACCTCATCCACTCTATTTATAATATGTTGACCATAATAAGGCATCAAATCGGAAAATGAAAACAAAGCTTTCAACATTCCTTGGTCCTGCATTATTGTCATTGGGTTTCAGGGGGCCACCAGTAACAATACTTCTTGTTACTCTTTCT
>JAJPIN010000125.1 GCA_021324715.1 Nitrososphaeria archaeon | reverse complement strand
GCCACCATTACTTCGCGTATTGGTGTATTACTTAATAGTGACCCATCCCAGGCAAACTTACCATCACTTATTTCAACCCAGGGGAAACCATATTGTGGATATCCGATAGTGGCAAGAAGATGCTTCATTCCAATATGCATTTTATAGCTATCGAACATGAGCGGTTCGGCAGTAAGTACATCAACTGCGGTAATTATGAGCCGGGTATTACCTTTCTTAATGCCTTCATCAGTATTATTTTGTTGGGACTGTGGTGATAGTTTTTTAAAATCAATAAATTTTTCGATAGTCTTAGTTAGGGGGAAATTATCATACACGTATGTCCATTTCCAAGGTGGCTGAACGAATTCGTTTATTTCAGAGGATTCGGGATTGGAATTATTTAAAGGAAACCATCTTGGTACAAAAAAACCTGGAACTCCAAAAAATGCCGCATTTAAAGAAGCCGCTGGCGATCTTTTCAATTTAGCTTGATAATTATGATAATCGAAATCAAAGCTGAAGCTATCAGGTATAATATTATAGCTGCTTTTCGCCAACTCCAACCAAAAATGCTCCAAGTCCTTTTCAGGCCTATTATTTATGCTTCCTGCGGCTATTGCTCCATTGATTCCTCCTATTGAAGTGCCAGCTATTATGTCGAATTTTATATTCTTCTTGGCGAATGCTTTGATAACCCCGCATGCGAAAGCGCCAAGGGAGCCACCTCCCTGCAATACTAGTACATTTTCCACACCATTTTCATGCTGATGATTAATCATTGTACTTGATTGTATTACAAATAATCTTAAGGTTTCTTTTGAGGGCTGAGAAATATTAAATTTAAGGGTGGTAGCGTTTGATATTTATTTATTCGAGATGCGGTAAATTTGCTCGTCAAGAGATAGTGATCCAATAGGAATTTTTCCGGTAATTTTTAAAATCGATCATAACTTACTATGAGTGAGGCATCTTCAGCCAGAATTTAGCTATTTCAGATGGTATAAATATTAGTATAGAACGGGTAAGAGGAATAAGGACAGCCTAAAAAATAAGATTATACTTACGAAAAAGATAGTTTATGTATGAATGTTAATACTCACTTCAAGAGCATCTTTAACATGTTTGGTGAACTCTAAAGTAGTTTGTGTTGTACGACTAATATATTTGCCGGAATTCCTCACGTAATCCAGATAATCCTTCATCTCGTTCTCATATATTAGAACGTTATCTGCAACAACAACTGCTTTTTTATTTAGTAAATTGTGTCTTTCTATAAGTTGAATATACTTAAAGTACTCAGTTTTTTTTGCATCTAGGAAAATCATATCGAATGTGGAGTTAATTTTCGGAATCTCTTTCAGAGCATCGCCACTAATTACTTTTATTTTTTCTGAAAATCTACAATATTCTATGTTCTTTCTTGCTATGGTTGCAATTTTTTGATCCTTCTCCACGCTAATAAGAATAGGTTCGCTCAAGCTATTCTCTGTGGCAAAATTTTCATTTTTAATTTTCTCGCTTAAAATAGTATTTGTGATTAATATTGCCGAATATCCATGCAATGTTCCAATTTCAAGCACTTTTTTGGGTTTTTGTTCCCTAATGACTTCTTCGATAATTTTTCCCTTAATGGGGCCTATTGATGGTAGAGATTGCCTTTTTGCCGTTTGTTCAATTTCTTCCAGTATCTTAAGTACAGTATTTTCCTGACCATGTCGATTGCTTTTACGATCCAAGTTCTGTACTATTCCACTGCATTAATATAAGAAAATTTCCATGAAGTTACATCGGCAACGTGATCTCATAAAACCTTGGTTTGTAAATTATGTGATATTTTTACGTAACAACAGTTAATAGAAATACTGTTCAATATTTGACTATGAGTAAAAAATCGAAGAGTAATCTGGATGACACTCGTCTTAGACAACTTTTTGAAAGCAAGAATTTTGCCTTTTTAGGTTCATTGATGAAAGATGGTTCGCCACATGTTACTCCAACTTGGGTTGATATTGAAAATGGTAATATTCTTGTCAATACTGCGATAGGTAGGATAAAACATAGAAATGTTTCTAGAGATCCTAGAGTAGCTTTGTCAATAATTGATCAAAATAATCAATATGAAATGGTTACCCTTAGGGGTAAGGTGATAGAACAAATTACTGGAGACGCAGCTGAAAAACATATCGATAAATTATCAAAAAAATATATTGGTGCTGATAAATTTCCAAGAAGGTCAAAGGGAGAACAAAGAGTGATATTAAAGATAAAGCCAGAGAAAATATTTCTTATGTAACAATCATTTTTATGGTAAAATAAGCTAAAAAGTAGTGGCATATACTTATTTGCCAGATTTATTTGAAAAATAGTTTGGACCATAATAATAAATCTGGTTAGCTTACCTAAATCGAATGTTTTTCCTTTTGTACAAAGTTGAAATAGTTATATTGTATACTAGACATAGTACACTATGTCTTCGGACAATGAAGAAAAATGTGCAGCGTGTGGAATGACATTCGACACGCATGATAAGTTGAGAGAGCATATGTTAGAACTACATAGGGAGTAAAAGTCTCAATAATACTATTCAGTCGTATTTGGGTTGTCCTATTTTTAATTCAATAAGCAAGCCCATAGATCGGAGGCGATATTTTTTCCTCCATAGAACTTAGAATCTGGTCTATACAGTCGTGACTTATTATCGACGGCACTGATACCCTAAGCTCCAGAGGTACGATGTAATTAATATAATTTAAAAGCTGACACCTTTTCCCAATATCTTTTTCTTCACGACATCCATTTATCAGACTGATTAATTGTTTACTATTTTTTAACATTGATACATTATTGACATCCAGATTAATGAGCGTTAGCTATCAATTTTTGCTATTATTGTTCTATATCAATTAAGCTAGAAATTTTTATCCCTGGTCCAATTCATTCAAAGCACGGTTTAATTTTGGTTATCTAACTACCATTACAGGACAAGACGGATGAGTAACTACACCTTCTGCTACACTTCCTGGTAACAATTTTTTAAATGCGATATTGAGTTTTTGATCAGAAATAAATGCAATAGTGTCAGTTACCTGTTATGGATTGTGACTTTTGCAGAAATTATAGCGAAAAGGTTAAATCTTTTTATTTTCCTTCTGGCACGGATCCACGTGAATACCATATATGTATAGATTGTGTAAGAAAATGGCATAATGAACTAGAAAAGTAGAATTACAAATCAAATTATGCCAGTAATTGATTGGTGTTTCTAACGATGTAAGATTAATGTGTTACCCATCTTGATACAAACTTTTACTAACGCAAAGTTTTATTGAAATCTATCAAAGTTGAATTTGTTTCAAGCAAGAGCGGAGTTTGATTTAGCTGTTCGGATAATTCAGAATCCTATTACGACCAACTATTCTGAACTTGTACTGATGACCATATAAATCGGAATAAAAATGAGCATAACTCTTGGCCGCAGCAAATGTAGTAAAATTGGTTCTTAATCCATCCACGATCGTCTTCTTACCGTATACATCCACAACTTCGATCACATAGAATCTTGGCAGTTTCTTGAACTGTTTCATTGTCATGTATATTATTATTAGGAAGAATGCTACGACGGTAAGAACGATAAGTACATGTTCAAAACCTTTTACAAACTCTAGAAAATTATTTATGACGTTTTGTTCAAACCATCTTGAGAAAAATGATAATAATTTAATTGCTATTATCACAACATAATCAATCAACTCATCCACCTCCAAGTGGTGTCAATAGGCATAGGTTCATAACTGCTTGGCTCCTTAAAAGAATATCTATAGCTTCTAAACAGAGTTCCAGATTGTAATTTTCAAATTTGGAATTGTATTGTGACATTCATTTTTCGATAATTTCTATTGAAAGTATCAATATAGCAGGAATACAAATCATATGATGAGATTGTACTCCTGGAACCAAAATACAGAGTAAAAATTGAGTATGTCATGCCTTTACATAGATCATTAATCTATTTTGCACCCTTTAGCAGATTGATTGCCTTGAATAGTTGGGCATCGGTAGCTTCGATAGTCTTATCTAACTCTGTTTGATTGGCTTTATTTTTTATTAAGTCTCGTAATTCTTCTCGCATCAAATGTTCAATATCCTGCACCGTACTATGAGATCCTTTCTGTTCTAGTTCATGTTCCACATATTCAAAATTATCTAAATAGGCACCAGTTGCTAATTCTTCTGCACCTGTATAATTTTTGTTATTATACTCGACTGATGTCTGGTTCAACAGATTTCTTGCGTTTTGCAAATAGTGAATAGATTTGCTAGATTCGTTTTCAT
>JAJPIN010000187.1 GCA_021324715.1 Nitrososphaeria archaeon | reverse complement strand
TTCATTAATGAACTTGTGAAAACAGGAAAGTTCACCGAAGATGAATCTAAAGAATTTATAAGAAAGGCAATGCAAAATGGTCAAATTTATGAAAGAAGAGCCGGATTCTACGCAAAAGCTTAGGAAAAGCAATAGCATCATATATTTTTATCAACAATCTTAGGTATATCCATATGTTCTATCTTTACTAAACAACATAATCAGAGTCCAAGAGACAAAGAGCCTTGCTTAATAAAACGAATGTCAATTATTAACTCATTCTTTTATGAGAGTTCCAATATTACTAATATATTAAATGGAACGACTCAAAACAATTTTACGAGATGAAAGAATACTTAGATGAACTCTTAAGATTATTAAAATATGATTCTTTATACCCACCACAAGAGATTGCATTATCGAAGGGCGTAATGAATGGTAACAGCATACTTGTAACCACTCCTACGTCAAGTGGGAAGACATTAATCGGCCTAATGGGAATGATAAACATTCTTAACAAGCGAAAAAAAGTAGTGTATCTTACTCCGCTAAAGGCTCTAGCCACAGAGAAATTTAATGAGTTTAACATAATTAAGAATTTGAGTTATTATAATGATAGAAAAATAAAAATCGCAATCTCCACAGGTGACTATGACTCTTCTGGAAGCGAATTAATTGACAAGGACATTATCATTTTAACAAATGAAAAAATGGATTCAATTTTGAGACACGACTCAAACTGGATAAATAATGTAGGTCTATTCATTATTGATGAAATTCATCTACTTACTGAACGAGAAAGAGGTCCAACACTAGAAATCATACTGACAAAGATTAAACTGATGCCACAAAAACCTCAAATAATTGGAATAAGTGCAACTGTATCAAATTCAGATGAGGTTGCTGAATGGCTGACATGCGAATCCATTCAAAGCAATTGGCGGCCTACTGAATTGATAGAAGGAGTGTATAATTATGGTAAAGTTACCATGAACAATGGTACGAGTTATGACATTGATAATATTGGAATTCTTGATAATTCAACTAACGCCATAACAAGTCTTGCAATGGATTCGATAACTAATGGCGGAGGTCAATCACTTGTTTTTGCAGAGACGCGTAAACGCACTGTGTCGCTTGCAAAAAAGACCTCGGAAATCGTGTCTAAATTTCTCGACAAGCCTTCTAAACAGTTAGCTCAAAAAACAGGAGTGGAAATTTTAAAGGAAGGAGATGATACTGAACTTAATAGGACACTTTCAAGCACAGTTGCAAAAGGCGTTGGCTTTCATCATGCTGGCTTAGGAGCAAAGAGCAGGCAAATAGTTGAAAAGGCTTTCAGAAATGGTATAGTAAAAATTCTTTTTGCTACACCGACGCTTGCTGCAGGAGTTAATCTTCCTGCTAGACGCGTAATTATTACTAGTATTTTTAGATATGATTATGAGTTTGGGGGCAATGTTCCTATGAGTGTCCTGCAATACAAGCAGATATGCGGACGAGCAGGAAGGCCAGCTTATGACAAATATGGAGAAGCAATTATAATTGCAGATTCAAGGACCAATCCAGAAGACCTTTACAATCATTTCGTATTGGGAGTACCAGAACCAATAGTCTCTCAATTGATGGATGAAAGAGCCCTGAGAGTTCATGTTTTGGGAATTTTAGCTTCAAAGCCCAAAATGTTGAAATCTGAATTGCTACACTTTTTTGAACAAACATTCTTGTCTAAATATCAAGGAAGCCAAACCATTGGCTTTGAAATAGAATCCCTCTTGACGTTCCTAACTAATGAAAAGTTAATTATAATGAGAAATGATTTACTAATGCCTACTAAATTTGGCAAACGCGTTTCCCTTTTATATATCGATCCAAAAACGGGAATTGAATTCAAGAAAAATTTAGATTCTTATAAAGGTAACATATATGATATTAATAATGTTAGTGCTAACAGATATGAAAATAATGTAATTAATTTTTTATATTGGATTTGTGATTGTTATGATTTTTATCCCAAGCTAACATTGAGGCAAAATGAAACGGCACACTTTCAAAGGCTATTCGACAAACATAAACTAGATTCATGCGGATTGTCAAATTATGACTATTCACTGAAGAGTCTAGTTATACTGTTAGAATGGCTTGATGAATCAAGCGAAGCAAACTTGAATGAAAAAATTGGAGTTGAACCTGGTGATCTTCATAGGATGGTTGAAACAACATACTGGTTACTATATTGTCTTTATGAAATTGCAAAATTGGTTGAAAGAAAAGATCTTTTACCGGAAATAAATATACTACGGTTAAGAATTAAACATGGTGTAAAATCAGAATTGATTCCACTTATACAACTTGAAGGAATTGGAAGAATTAGGGCAAGGTCTCTATACAGATCGGGAATTACCGATGTAGCTATGATTGAAAAAATCTCAGAATCTAAATTAGGATCCATACCAAAAATAGGAGTTAAACTCGCCAAAAAACTGAAGAGCCAGATCAAGAATTAAAATGAAAATCAAAACATATGTTTTATAATTACAAAGGTGATTTGATTTACTTTTAGATATTGTAATTTATGGAATTATTGTATCTGCTGTTTCCTTTTTGGCTATATTTTTTACTACACCTGTTTTCATTAGGTATCTAAATAAGAAAGGCAAAGTCGTAGTTGATTACCACAAACCTGGAAAACCGAATGTTCCAAGACCTGCCGGACCAGTCTTACTCATAGGGATAGTAATTTCTGAAATAATATTATATGTTCTAATACCAGATACAAAAATAATTGCTGTTCTATTAACAACTATTATCGCATTTATTATTGGATATATTGATGACTTGAAAACTATGCCAGGTTGGTTCAAACCTGTAGCTTTAATATTGGCAGCTATTCCAATGATAGCTTTAGGAAGTCATGGTCATTCTCTCGGATTGATATTTGATAGTGCATTCATCCCTATCCTGTATATTCCACTTATATTAGCCATAATACCGATAGTTGGTAATACAATAAACTCCATTGACGTGTTTAATGGTGTGGCCAGTGGATTTATTATCATCACAATGATACCCTTATTAGCAAGTGTTATTTTATTTGGTAATGTTACTGTGTTTCTCATGGGTTTGCCATTACTATTTGGCACCATAGCAATATATCAATATCATAAATATCCTAGCAGGATTTTTCTTGGGGACTCAGGAACATTGTTGTTAGGATCAATGTACGCTGGTTTATCAATTGCAGGTAATTCGGAAATTATTGGGGTAATTGCTCTTTTACCGGCAGTAATGAATTCATTCTTGTTTCTTTCTAGTGTAAAAAAAATAGTAGAACACAGACAGGTCAAAACCAGGCCGGTCTCAATATCTGAGGATTTCAAATTAGTGGCATCTAAAGAACCCAGTGCACCAGCAACACTAGTAAGACTTATTCTAGCTAGAGGTTCAATGTCTGAACAGGAAATAATAACGAAAATCCTTATATTAGCAACGTTTTCATCTGTTTTGGCATTTATTACAATAGTTATACAATATTTTTTTATAAAGGGAATGATTTCTTTATGAGATTACTAGGCCTTTTTATGCTTATTTTTATCATGTGGATGATGATTGTGATAGTGTCGTATTTTTTGATATTTATAATTGGACCATTACATATCGATATATTTCACAATTCTTCTGATCGATTGATTTCCTCTATAGTTAAAGCGTCATCGGCCATTGGGCTAGTAGTTGTGTTGATCTTAATGTTGGGCATACTCAAGACAAAGTATTTGCAAAAAACATTACTAAAAGAGTAGAACATTAAAAAATTAGTAAATATTATTTTAGTTTAGTGGAATATGTTAAATTAAACGAGACTTATATCTTTGAAACTTTAATCAAATCTCTAAATCTCACTTCCATCCCGTACCTTTTTTCTTCGTGTTTCATATGGTTGTAAATCTTAAATAACTCAACGGCATTTTTAAAAAGATTGAATTTACCGTTAATTTTCATTTGAATAAATTTGAATACAAGCGCATAAATATTAAATTTCTTTAGCACCTCTGTTCTATAGGCATTAAAATCATTAATGTGTTTGATAAAAAATTGTGCGCACCATGTAGATGGAATAATTCCTTCCCCCAGAAGAGGATACACGGTCCCTATGGATTCACCAACGCCGACAGTTTTTCGACCATCGGTAAAAGGTTCCGAATTTTTCGGTGGACTGATCCTAACTGGACGTCCAACCTTCTTTATTATTTCACATTTATGTTTCTTTAAAAATTTGTCCACAAAAGCATTATTATTTTTTCGTTCATAATCACCAGCGCCAATATGCGCATAGCCATTTTCCAATGGAAAATACCAAAAATAACCCTTCATCGAAGGAAAGGCTTTCAAGTAAAAATCGTCGAAAGGAGTATTGTCTTGATATTTGACTTTATACTGAATACATGGAATCCACATTTCTTTTTGAGGACGCGGTAAATAATTACGATGAAAACCTGTTGAATCAATAATAAGGTCAAATTCAGATTCAAGAATCTCTTTCTTCGGGACAATTCCAAACTGGATTTTGGTACCTCTTGTCATATCTTTTATTAGCTTCAATTTGTCATAGGTAACCATTCCTTTCAATCCAATATTGATGCTGCTATCCTCCTTACTAGTTTGACTCATATCTACCTTCATGCTCTTTCCTTCATGTAAAATATAGTCGTCAAAATTAAGGCCACATTCTTTAATCAAATCTTGCATTATATTATCACAAGTTGCCCATGCACAAACTGCATCATGCTCTTCAACAGGCATTCTTTCAAATCCTTTCACCAAATTATCATGATCGTTGCTAAGTACGTTCATAAGAAAAGCTCCTGCAACTCCCATTCCAACGACCGCTATCTTCATTTGGTAACGACAATTACTATATTCTTTAATAAAAATGTGATGTTTTTACTCCACTACTCAATTAAATGTAGATTTGTATGGTAAGTTATATTAGTAATTAAAAATAAAATTTATCCGGCAAAAGAAAATGTCTAAAAGCGTTCCAAGATATGCTAGAGTCGGTATGATACTACTAGTCATGGGAGCTATCATTGTAGGAATTGGTACCTACATGAGCAAAGGTTCCTTATCGCTTTATGGATTAATTATGGCCATTTGCGGATTTATCCTCTATTTTGCAGCTTCAATTACGGCAAGAAGGAAAAATATCCGAACGTGAGGAAATTCACGATCTAGAATTCAGATAGAAATAAGTGAATGATCATAAAGTGAATAACTCATTTTTGAGAAGAGAATGATTTTTGATTAAACTTATAAATTGTAAAAAGCTATGATATGCTGATTATAATTGGAAGGTAGCACTATAGAGAAAGAAGACGACTTTGATCTGGATAAGACTTTTAATGACGATTCGGATATCAAAACTGGAACTACCTCCGAAAAGGTCGATAGTGAAGACGATGAAAACATCCTAGAGACTGATGGAGCAAAACATGATAAAAACGATGTTCAATCAGTTGATACCGGTGTTAGCCCGGAAAATTCTCAAACAGAGGACAATAACGAAATATCAGATTCAAAATTTTTTGCTATTAGAACAAGCGGTGGTCAAGAACACATCGTAGTAAATTTGGCACAAAATAGGATAAATTCAAAGAATATTCCAGTACGTTCGATATTATTACTTGACAGTTTTAAGGGTTATATAATTATTGAAGCGCCAAATTCCAACATTGCTTACGATGCACTTATTGGGGTAAGACATGTAAAAGGACAAATTCGTGGAGAATTGCCTTACAAAGACATTGAAAGTTATCTAGTAAAAAGACCCGTGGTATCGGAATTAAGCATAGACGATACAGTTGAAGTCATAGCTGGACCATTCAAATCCATGAAGGCCAAAATAACTAGGGTTGACTATGAGAAACAAGAAGCAACTGTGTTATTGTTAGATTCTCCATATCAAATACCCGTAACAGTTGATGCAAATTATCTAAAAAAGGCATCATAGAAACGGCGCAAAAACTAAATTAAAGAACATAAATAAGATTGGTCTTAGATGGAACAAAAAAAATCTATTTCTGCTCTTGTAAGCGGTGGAGAAGCTAGTGCTGGGCCGCCCCTTGGACCTGCTTTAGGTCCTATGGGTATTAACGTATTGCAAGTGGTAAATAGCATCAATGAAAAAACCAAAGAATTTCATGGAATGAAAGTACCTGTAAAAGTGGAGGTTGATCCCGATACAAAAAAATTTAACGTAGAAGTTGGCGTACCGCCTACTACAGCCCTCATAGCGAAGGAAGCCAATATCTCTAAAGGATCTGGAACAGCTGGAAAGGAATATGTTGGAAATATTTCCATGGAGGCAATTGTAAAAATAGCCAAAATGAAAATTGACATATCCTATGCCACGAGCTTAAAATCAAGTGTTAAGGAAATTATAGGGTCCTGTGTAAGCAGTGGAATTAAAGTTGAGAATAAACCCGCAAAAGAAATCTACTCTGATGTCATCGCAGGAAAATTTGACCATTTAATAGTCTAAAACTTCTTTTTTACTGTCGCAAATTTAAAATAGCCCAAATTTAGATTTTAAATTAAAAATTAGGAGATATGATATAATATATGTCAATTCAACAAGGTTCAGCAGGCGGTATGCCTGTGTTAATTTTGAAAGAAGGAGCAACTCAGACGAAAGGACGTGACGCACAAAAAAATAATATCGCAGCGGCGAAATTGATATCTGAGGTTCTAAGGACCTCCTTGGGTCCACGAGGAATGGATAAAATGTTGGTTGATGGACTAGGAGACGTAACAATAACCAACGATGGTGCAACTATACTGAAGGAAATAGACGTTCAGCATCCGGCTGCAAAGATGATGGTAGAAATTAGTAAGGCTACTGATAATGAAGTGGGTGATGGAACTTCATCCGTAGTAGTTTTAGCAGGTGCATTGATTGAAAAAGCAGAGGAACTGATAACAAAGGATGTTCATCCAACTATTATTGTTGATGGGTATAGAAAGAGTGCATTAAAGAGTATTGAATTTTACAGTAATCTGGCGAGAAAAATAGATGGAGGAGACAAATCTGAACTAATTAAAGTAGCAAAGACATCGATGCAGACCAAACTTGTTTCAAGGGAATCCAGTGAATTGGCAGAATTAGTTGTCAATGGCGCTTTACAGGTGTCGGAACGAAATGAATCTGGTTATAATGTCGATATCGATGATGTCAAGGTTGAAAAGAAAGCAGGAGGTTCATTACGAGATACCAATTTAATAAAGGGAATTGTACTTGACAAAGAAGTTGTTCATGGGGGAATGCCAAAGAGAGTTGAAAAGGCAAAAATTGCACTTATCAATTCTGCCTTAGAAATAGAGAAAACTGAATTCGATGCCAAAATCAACATTAGTTCACCGGATCAGATGAAGATGTTTCTTGATGAAGAGAATAAAATGCTAAAGGGCATGGTAGACAAGATTATTTCATCAGGTGCAAATGTCGCTATTTGTCAAAAAGGCATAGATGATGTTGCTCAACATTATTTGGCCAAATCTAACATTCTGGCGGTTCGCAGAGTTAAGGAAAGTGATATGACGAAATTGTCCAGGGCAACAGGTGCTAGAATTGTTAATAATCTCGAAGACTTGAGCTCAAAAGATCTTGGTTCCTCTGATCTCGTAGAGGAGAGAAAAGTTGAAACTGATAAATGGGTTTTCATCGAAGGATGTAAAAATCCAAAGGCTGTTACTATTCTTATTAGAGGAGGTTCACAGAGAGTCGTTGATGAGGCTGAACGCGCAATACATGATGCACTAATGGTTACTAAAGATGTCATGGAAAAACCAGCGATAGTTGCGGGAGGTGGATCACCAGAATCTTATGTTGCAGGGAAACTAAGAGAGTGGTCTTCTACGTTGTCTGGAAGAGAACAATTAGCAGCAGATAAATTTGCCGAGTCCCTTGAAGTTATTCCGCTCGCGTTAGCAGAGAATGCTGGAATGGATCCAATAGATACATTGACAGAACTACGTACCAAACAAGCAAAGGGCGCCAAATGGAGCGGTATTGATGCAAGAAGCGCAAAGATAGTTGATATGTCCAAACTAGATATTGTAGAACCACTTAGTGTTAAAGAACAAATTATTAAATCAGCAACAGAAGTCGCTTCCATGATTCTTAGAATAGACGATGTAGTAGCTTCCAGTAAGTCTGGAGCTGGCGGTCCTCCAGGTGGCATGCCTCCTGGCGGCATGGGTGAAATGTAAAACAAAGAATCTTAACCTCATTTTTTATACTTTTTTTAATTCTACTTCAATTACTTCCTTAACCCATTTGCCAGTATACTTGTTTTTTTTCAATCTCTTCAGATAATCATACCAGGAAAGTTCCCCGTAACGGCTCCTCCATATCTCATAGTGTTCCTTGAGAGACTGTAATGCGTCGTAATGATATTTACAATATTTTCCCTCAATCGCCTTCCTAACACATAAGAGGCATCTGCCTTGGGATTTTACAATCATTAAATTATTCAGATAGTAGCCACTTCATAGCACTTGCGTCGTATGTATATATCATAAATTGTCTTTTTGAGCCAAGATTTGTGATTTCTTGATGAATTGAGTCTATAGCGTGTTCTATTTTTTCGATTGCATATTCAAACTGTGGACCAATTTCATTGGTTAACAAAAAATCCACCTTTGAATTTATGTCTGCTGATATTCCACAAAAAGATAGTGTAATTTTAAACGCCTTTTTACCTCTCCTACGTTTCATTTCTTTAAAGAGGTACTTGATTTTCTGCCAATTATCAAACCCAAGTGATTGAAAAAAATACTCATCATAAGGAGTTGGAAATTCGATATTTAGCAGACTTACGTATCCGGATTCTTCAGTTAAAATTTTTTCTTCGTCGACGGGAAAAAACTTTGAAAGAGTATTGTAAATGACTTCTATTTCAAATGGTGATATTCCAAAATATTCAATTGTAATCATATCATTCAATTTAGACAACTTGGTGAATTGCAAAGGATTAATCTTTTGATTCAAATCACTTAATTTCTTGCGAATTTCGGTAGATTTTTAAGTGTACGGTAGTAAAATTTCGTCGACGATTTGAGCTCAATTAATATTCTTGAGAGAGATAATAATCATATAGCTGTTGAATTTATTGATACACCACGGCAGTATGTCAACGCGTTAAGAAGATTATCTTTAAGTCAAGTCCCTACTTTTGCTGTCGATGATGTGGTAATACTAGAGAATTCATCTGTTATGCATGATGAAGCTATCGCACATAGACTGGGACTGATTCCATTGCGTACAGATCTTGAGAGATTTGTAATGCCGCATCTATGTGATTGTAAAAGTACCCTTGGGTGTTCAAAGTGTAAAGTATTGTTGGTACTTGATGCTGAATCTCAGGATAAGACTAAAGTAATTACTTCTGCAGATTTAGTATCTGAGGATGATGTTGTAAGACCTGTTAATAGTGAGATTCCAATAGTAGCGTTAGCCCCAGGTCAAAAAATAAAGTTTGAGGCATATGCACGATTAGGAACTGGAAAAAGCCATGCAAAATGGCAACCAACCTCAGTGGCAGTCGTAAAAGATGGCAAAGGGGAGGATGACTCTATACTCGTAATTGAATCCAATGGCGCATTGACACCTGAGGAGATTGTGTTAGAAGCGGCGAAAATTCTAGGCTCAAAAATTAAGGAGCTTGATGGCGCGATTCAATCGCTATCATTACCGAATGTTTAGGTATAGATTTATTTGGGGTTTAAGGATAGCGAGAATATTTCATGTTTCCTGATACTTTAAGCAACACGATTTGGACTCTGAGGAATGCTTTAAAGAAAAATAAAGTGCCGATATGGAAAGCAGTCATAAGAGAACTTTCGAGGTCTAGATCTAACAGAAGGGAAGTTAACGTTGGTCAATTGGCACATGTTACTAAAGATAAAGAAGTTGTGATAGTACCAGGAAAGATATTGGGCTCTGGCGAAATAAGTCACAAGCTAACAGTATGGTGTATTAATATTTCAGAAGTAGCTACAAAAAAGATACTTGACGCGGGAGGCAAAATACTCCCTCTTGACAGTTTGATAAAGAAATATCCAGATGGTAAGGGGGTAAGAATAATTGGTTAAGCAACTTGTTGATCAATTACAAAAACCTAAAGAGATTATAACCATAGATGCAAAGGACTGTATTGCAGGGAGAATTTGTTCTCATATTTCAAAACTTTTACTCAAAGGCCATCATGTCAGGGTGGTCAATGCAGAAAAGAGTATGATTTCGGGCAACAGGTACAAGACTATCGAAATTTACAAAGAATTTTTGGAAATTTCATCTGCCACAAATCCCATACACGGTCCATTTCATCCAAGAAAGCCTGATAGAATCCTCACAAGGATGGTTAGAGGTATGTTACCAAAGAGAAAATCTAGTGGGATTACGGCACTAAAGAGACTGAGAGTGTATATCGCAGTACCACCAGAACTCAAGAATACGAAGCTTGAAACGTTTGAAGATAGTAAAATTAGAAAGCCATCGTCATATTTTATTAGTCTTGGTGAATTAGCCAAACAAATAGGTTGGAATGGGTTAGATTCTTATGAATAAAATAGACCTTTATCCAGGCCAAAGAAAATCAAGTAGGGCTGTAGCAACAATTTCAAAGGGGACAGGAAAAGTAAGAATAAACAACATTCCTGCTGAATTATTGAATTCCGAAGTAGCAAGAGAGTTAGTACTTGTTCCCCTTAAATTAATAGGTGATTACAGAGATAAGGTAGATATTAGTGTCAAGGTGCACGGAGGAGGTTTCATGGGGCAAGCATTTGCAAGTACTGTTGCTATATGCCGAGCACTAACAGGTGCTGGAAAGGGTGGAAGAGATCCAAAAGACCATCCATTTGCGAGAAGTGTGCGCACTGAAATTCGTAAACGAATTACTGAATTTGATAGACACTTATTATCAGGCGATCCAAGACAAACAGAATCAAAGAAATTTGGTGGATCTGGCGCGAGACGTAGAAAACAAAAGTCATACCGTTAAATTTTCTCCTTAATTTATTTTCAGCCTTGACAGTCTTTCATTTTGTTATTTACCATCGAGTCATGGGCAATAGTAATGCATAAGATTTTATCTTTTTACAATGTCCTTACGATCTGGAGAAATATAAAATTCAGTTAAATTCTTCTCATAACATACACCACAGATATATCCTGTAATCTTCCACTCTTCCATTGGTTTGTACTTTAAGGTTAATTTGTTACCACATAACACACATTTTAAATCAGTTTTATCCATCACTGTGAATCAAATCTAGAGTAAATTAAAAGTTGTGAAAGAACAAAAGAACAATCAAGTATTACAGTCATTTACCGAACTAAATCTGTGATATTTTCTAAATGTCTTATCAAGCAATATTTTAAATTAGGATTTTAGAGTCAAGATAACAATTACAATGAACGCTAAAGAATCATATTATAAGGTATTTGATCTTGTTGAAAAGCATCATAAATGGTTCAAATCGGCTATTCCTTTAATTGCGAGCGAAAATATTCCAAGCCCTGCTGTAAGAGAAGCTATAGTATCAGACTTTGGAAATAGGTATGCAGAAGGATGGCCGGGAGAAAGAGTCTATGCTGGATGTATTTACATTGATGAAGTAGAAATAATTTGTAATGAATTAGCAAAAAAGGTATTCAATTCTGAATTTGCTGATTGCAGAGCTACTTCAGGCGTTGTTGCCAATCTTGCAATATATTCAGCCTTTTCTAATCCGGGAGACTATATGCTAGCTGCATCTATTCCCACTGGAGGGCACATTTCTCATGGTAAAAGAGAACATTCAGGGACAGCTGGTCTAGTCCACGGGCTCAATATAGAACATTATCCATTTTCAAAGGAAGATATGACAATTGATGTGGACGCTACTAAGAAGAAAGTCAATGAAATGGTTGCAAACAACAAGAAACCTGCAATTGCGATGTTTGGAGGAAGCCTTTTTCTTTTTCCTCATCCTGTCAAAGAATTGGCAAATTTTATGCATGATAATAATATTTACATTAATTATGATGGAGCGCACGTAGCAGGATTGATTGCTGGAGGAGAATTTCAGGATCCAATTAGAGAAGGCGCAGATTCTATGACAATGAGCTCCCACAAGACCCTCTGGGGCCCACAAGGAGGAATTATTGTCTCTTCAGAAAAATATGCCGATAATATCAAGAAAGCTATTTTTCCCGGAAATACAAGCAGTCATCATCTTCATCACGTAGCAGGTAAAGCTATAGCATTGGCAGAGTCATTAGAGTTTGGAAGGGAATATGCAAAACAAGTTATAAAGAATGCAAAAACACTTGCTGAATCACTTGCAAATTTTGGTTTTACAGTTCTGGGAGAAAAACGCGGATATACGGAATCACATCAAATGGCTGTAGATGTTTCGAAGTTTGGGGATGGTGGGACGATTGAAAAGGAATTAGAAAAGGCAAACATTATTCTTAACAGACAATTGTTGCCTGGTGATATCAAATCTGGTAAACATTACATGCATCCAAGTGGAATAAGAATAGGAGTACCTGAAGTAACTAGATTAGGAATGAAAGAAAGTGAAATGAAAGAGATAGCATCTTTTATCAAGCAAATTGTAATAGACAAGTCAGATGCTGAGAGGGTAGGTAGCTCCGTATCTGAGTTTAGGGAACAATTTCAAAAAGTACATTACGCATTTGAAAATTCAACAGATGCTTATGAGTATATAAAAATTAGAACTTAAAATTTATTAGGACGCACTTTTCTAATCTCTACGCGTATTTTCAATTCGCAAATTAAGCTTGCACTAATATGCATATTATGGCAAATTTGGAACTTGTTTAACATTTTTTACCCTATGTATAAATTTCTTAACTAATTTGGCATAGAAAATCTAAATTATGCATTATTTTAATAGGATTAACCTAATATATCGTAAGGACAAATAAAATATTCTATTCAGGATTCTTATTAAATTTTGATAATAATTCAAAAAATTGCCCGTTAGTTATGATAATTATTAAAACAAAGATAGCGATATATTTTATTTAGATATATATACAATATAATATGTAATTATTATAATATATTAATTTATTTACCATTGATTTTAGCTAGAAACAATGAACAAGAAACAACCAGTGAAAACCATCTTTCTTTTGGCATCTTTGTTGACCTTGACGTTTGGAGTGTTCTTTGTAGGGACAGGTGGACAGGTTTATGGCAAAAATATTTGGGCTGGCGATAAGACAATGGAAGAACTTGTAAAAAAGATAGACAAGGGTAAAGTAAATGATGATAGTATGAACTGGAAGCAATTTAAAAATTCCCAAGTTTTCAAACAAGAAGATGGAGAAACAAAAGAGTGTATACAAAAGAGACAGGATCTTTCAAATAATCTAGCAGATTATGAAATACTTCATTGCTTTAAAAACTCTGATTACGGTTATAAAAATTAAGATCCAAAAATAGCCTCAATTTTTTTTAACATTCTTCTTTTTATTATACATAATTACAGATTTACCAACATACAGTATAGAAAGTTTTACTATGAAATCAAAGGGATATTACAATAGATATCACATATATTAGACAGAAGT
>JAJPIN010000009.1 GCA_021324715.1 Nitrososphaeria archaeon | reverse complement strand
TGCTCTTGTTATGGAGAATGGCGTACAGTTTATTTTACAATTATTACAGATCTTACATATGTTTTCATGACATGTTATTGTCCAGGCCGCGGTTACCATGGGCGGTCTTAATTCCTGCCTAATCCTTGTGGTTCGTTGGCTAATCTTCGAAACCCCTGTCTGCAATGCTTTTTAAATTAATACCACGTAATAGGGCTTTAATTTTATTTTACACCTAGAAGCAATAATTGCCAGTTTCAGTTTTAAATATAAAGTATAAATTATTTTGCATTACATACATTTTCAATGAACAAGTCTTCTCATATTATCGGAAAGAGTGCCTTTCTAAATATTCGAATGGCCTACGCACTTACAATATCGTTAATCGCGGATCTACTCGATTATATAGGAGCGCCTGTTCTCGGTGTGCCAATTATAGGAGATCTGTTCGATTTTATTGTAATAAGTTACCTATATTCAATAACCAAAAGTAAAGTTGTACTCGTAATTAATCTGGCTGAGTTTATCCCTTTTATAGGTGACATTTTGCCTGTTTATACAGTTTCTACAATTATATGGATTCTAAGAGAATCTGGCTATGATGACCTAATTACAGCAAAACAAGTATTAAGATATATTTCCATGCGCGTATTCAACTCTAAGAAAGCCCGATAGAATTTTGATATTGAGGATATAATCTGAATAGCGTATTGGATTATTAGTCTAATCTTTTCTCATACGTATTTTTTGCAGAATGCGAATAATGTATATGTATCAATTTAATGACTTGCTGTCTGCAACCCCAATTGATTAAGATATCATTACACTTTGTTTGTTTTCTTACATTCTTATGATGTATAAAATCAGTTAAGGTTTTTAGTAAAGTTGAATTGACAAAGATTGTCTGCTAGGGTGCAGGGCAGTCATGATCATTACCCTGCGTCCCTGCATCGGAATTTCATTTGAAATTTAAGTTCAGTAAGTGAGTCGGAGAATTAAGAACGAAAAACGAGTACTTTCTCCCCAGTCAGGCACTCAAGATATAAATGGTTTCTTCAACATTCACGTTATAAAAAACGACAAGGGTTCATGATATAAAAAATGAAAGTGAGTTGGACACGACTAGTCCAATTTTTCCTTTATCTTTTCTTTTTGATACTCATTTTCTAAATCTTTGTCAGGATCAGCCACTTTTTTTCCAAATGCCTTTGCACCGGCTTTAATCTTGTCTCCTGCATCTTCCAATTCTTCTTCGGTATCGGTCTTTCCGACTTCGACTTCTGTTTCTTTCTTGATTTTGTAATCTCCCATTGTATTATAGTAATGCATAACATCGCTTAATAGCAGATAAGAGAACCGAGTTGCAACCAGTTACTAGATATTCCCTGATTGCCCGTTGTTTGTTCATAAAAAGTACTCACCAGCTGTGTGAACTTGTAATGCTTTGCATCATTTGTTACCCTTTAACGAATTACGGAATCGGAGAACGCTTTTATATTTTTTTGACATATAACCATCATGCATAACAACGTTGGCCAGAGTTCTAAATGTACGGAATGTAAAACGAAAGAAGAATTGCCATCCAACTTCCCATAGATAGGGTAAGAGTCGATCAATCAATTACGGAAAACTCCTCTGTGAAGATTTTCTAACGCCACCTGGAATGACTTAATCTAGATATTCTTGATTGGACTGACGAGCCAATTATAATTCAAGTGAAATATCTATCAACCTGCTCTATAGATCTTACCTCTCGTTGGTAAACTAATATTTTTACCATATTATCTGTTTGTCACATCTACGATCCTCACCTCTTCGAACTTCACATCTATCAATTGTTATATTTGTTTAACCCGATTATTTTCCTCTATAGTTTGACCAAGCGAGAGTAAAGAGTAACTAGAATCATTGTAACTCATATAAAGAATGTAGAATTTAATTTTATATGGAAAACTTAACAAAAGCCGCCGCCGATACGGCAAGTATTGTAGGGGAAAAAGTTGAGGAGAATGCTTCGCAGTGGACCAATATCCTCAAAGAGGTAGTTGACAAATTGACAGGCAAGAACATGCAAGTGATATATGATTTTCAAGACTTCGAGGTAGATGTGCCTAAAGCAACCGGACCGGATGGGAAGGAACTAGGGAGCGCAAAGTGGAAAATTAATGGCAAATTTACTTTATCTACGGAACTTCGGGACGAGTCTAACACTAGATAAACTTGGGCATAAATCCAAATAATTCGAACTCGGATGTTATAACCGGAACCGCAAATCATCTGGTAGAGATTTTAAAACGAATACGTGGAAAAGTAGGCATAACCTACCGAGAAGGCCCCATACTGTCTATATCACTTGAAGGTAACAAAATTTTTTTAGACGTCAGTGATGCATCCGTTTTTGGCATGTCCGACAATAATAATAATCTAGGGTTTTTTGACAGCCTAAAAGCAACCAAAACGCTAGCTGAAATACTCGATGCCGAAGGCTTAACATTATCAATACTTAGAAAGGGTAAAGAAGCATTGACAATTGGTAGAGAGGCGACTCCTAAAGTAAGCACAATATTGACTCGGAGCGATGATATACAAGTGGATAGTGTAAGAGAAGTGGCCAAATTAGGTAGGGATCTAAAAAAACATAAGAATAAAGCATAAAAATGTAGTCGAGATTCAGAGGGCATTAAGTTTCTGGGCCCTGAACTGTCACACTAAGACTGGATCTAATACCCAATTACAGTATCGATAACCATTTCGTCCTGGACTATCTGCACAGTGAGTTGGTGGCACCTTACAACTTTATATTTTAGTGGAATTATGATAACGAATCAGGATACAATAAATTTCATATTCAAATCTCGGTTAAATCTGTCGAGATTGTAGTCCTTAAAATGGAGCAATCTCATCTGTATGAT
>JAJPIN010000221.1 GCA_021324715.1 Nitrososphaeria archaeon | reverse complement strand
CAACGTGATGAATAATTCATCTCATATTTTATCGCAAACATAAGAATAATGGATAAATTATCGATTCATTTTACACGTGCTTGTGAGATGAGCTATCAATTTACATTGTACTTGGAGTAACGTAAAAATTATTAAGATACATATCAGAAATTTGTTGCATTTCGCCTTGATCCAGATATCTTCCATCTGATATCTGAGAAAATTTATCAATCTCCTCCAAACTTATCATAGTCGGCAGAACCACCGATATCTGCTCATGCGATAGAATGAATTTAATTGCAAGTTCAGTTATGTCCCAGCCTTTTTTGTCAGAAATCGTCCTCATATTTTCTACTTTCTTTAATGCCTCAGATATCCATTCCTTTTTTCTCGCACTTCTATGGTCATTCTTGTCAAATGTGGTGTTCTCATTTACTTTGCCAGTTAAAACTCCTGATGCGTCAGGCACTCTTGCCATTATTCCTACATTTTTTTCTTTACCTGCCTTTAGTAGTTCATTGCCCGGATCTTGCTCTAAAATATTATAAACAGTCTGCAAACATGTAATTTTGTGTTCTCTCATTGCATGCAAGCCCTCATCCTTCCATCCAATGGCTGGACCCAAGGCTATCCCATGACTTTTGATCGTTCCCCTGGCAACCAGATTATCTAACTCATTAAACAATTCCTTATTTGTCACAGCTTGCATTTTTGGGTTGTGAAGGCTATATACGTCGATATAACTAGTCTGAAGTCTTTCTAGACTCTTTCCTAACGCATAGTGCAAATAGTCTAAGTTATGTTTCTGAGGTAGCTCACTGTGGCCAATTTGTTCAGCATTGTACATGTCGTATCCCCATTTTGTTGAAAATACTACTTCATCTCTCATACCTTTGAATGCTATTCCGATTAGTTTCTCACTTTTTCCTTTCCCATAGATGTCTCCAGTATCATAGAAATTAATTCCTACGTCATATGCTCTCTTTAACATTCTAATCGCTTCATCATCATCTATTTTCTTCCCCCACCAATCTAGGCCAATCGTCCATGCACCAAATCCGATTTCGCTTACTTTAATATCGCTTTTACCAAGCTGTCTATATCTCAATTCCAAATCTCCGTAAAACTATCATTGATTTTCTGAAAATCATCTTCTTTAATTACTGGTTCACATAGGTTCAATAATTTATCAATGTTATCGGAAGAAATTCCATTTATTTTGGAAAGGTCAATGTTAATCCAGGATTTACAACCAGCCCATTCGGGGTTAACTTTTACCGAAATAGGTTCAGGCAACTTGTAAATTCTCAATAGAAGTGCATTCATTGGTTTTTTTGGATTATAACTCATTCTCATGTTAACATATTTTTCATTCCATATATGATACTTCTCCAATTTGGATAACTTTGTTTCATCATTAAACTCCTGCATCCCCTCAATTCGTGCTAAAATCGTTATAGTATTTATTTTATCTTGGTCAAAATTCGGGCCATTGTTTCTTAATAGCAATTCAATTTCTTGTAAATAATCTTGTTGCAAATATTCTCTAGATTGGTGCTCAAGTGTCGGATACAAAAGGAAAATTTTTTGACTAATCTCAAAACCCTCCTTGTATTCTAAGATTCCTCCCTTTCGTAGCAATATTGATTGTCTACCATTCTCCAAAGCTCTACAAACAATAGACCATTCCTTGAGTGCTAGCATGTTCATCCTAAACTCATAATTATGTCAAATATTTTTTTATATACACAAACTATCATAGGGGTATCTCTTACAACGTATCTGTTTACTTGCGTTTCACGAAGTTTCATGATCAAGTCCTGAAAGTCTATCAAATTGTCAGTTTCAAAAGCCAGCATAAAGTCCTGATCTCCCATCCCAAATGAATAAGATGTATTCAGTCTAACTTGCGGAAATTTTTTACCAACATTAATATGCTCTTTCATCATTTCACTTCTTTTTTCAAATGGAAGTAGATACCATTCTCTGGATTTGACAAATGGATAAACGATATTGTATTTCAGCGGTTCGTCAACTTCCATGAAACCAGGAATAACCTTATTCGAATAAATTGATGGACGCGTTGCCGACAAAAAAACTTCAGATGCGTCAATATATTTTCCAAGTACGGTAGTATAAACTTTTGAAGTTAGCACTTGAACTTTTTCTATAGAATCAGAGATACTCCATAACATAAAGTCAGATTCCTTTCTCAGACCTACCGTGGAATAAGTCCTTACCTTCATTTTTGTATTGGCAATATCTATCAATGATGAAAACTCCTTAGCAGCTTCTTCTTTTCCTATATCATTTAGCCATCTCCATTTTGGGTCTACTCTGTAGAAGGAAAAATTAAGATATTGAGTAGCCAGGTCGCTATCATTTTTTTTAATATCGCTCTCCTTTTGATTAGCTTTTGATTTATCATAACTCATGCTAATACAGAAATATTCTGAATATTTAAATTAAATATTGAGTAACGATGTTACCCCAAAATGTTACAGTTCAATAATTGAAAAACAACTTCAAAAACGAGCATGATTTCGCTAAAATTATGATGGATGAAAACGTTAATGATTTAACTTATTGATGTCTTTAACTATTCCTTCAATATATTTTCTATAATCCTTGTCAACTTCCTGAGCAGCAATCAATATTTTACTCTTGATTTCCGAAGATTCTAGGAACATTCTTGTGTCCTTTGGAATACAATGACCTCCAATTCCATCTCTAGGTTCTAGAATGTTTACATTCCATTTTGTATTTACTGCATCTCTTAATTCTGCAAACGAAATATGATTTGCTTTACAAAACATATAGAGATCCTCTGCAAAAGCAATTTGCAAGTATCTATCTGCGTTTTCAACTATTTTACTCAATTCCGCTATTTCTACTGTGGAAACAGAATACATGGGAATGCCAAGACTTCTATATGATTTCATACCAGTATAAAATTCCAAATCTGTCTTTTCTTCACTATCGACTCCATCATAAAATCTAATCCCTGTTCGAAGACAACAGTCACAGACACCACCTATTACCCTTTGTTGATTGACACCATGAATTTCCTCTTCCAGTGCAAACCACCTATGTGGCGCATGAACTACATGAAATCTATGCTCCAGTATTTCGAACATTTTCCTAGTAGTCCCTCTTGGTACGGTACTTTCGATTGATACGAGTTTTCCATTCGTTGCTTCTTTAGCTATCTTTCTAATTATTGCCATTAATCCGTCAATCTGTGGCGACGAAATATCATCCTCTCTATGAGTGGAGATGCAAATCAAAAATACGTCAATTTCTTTGAAATTCTCTAGTCTCTTTATACCATGTTGCTTTTCAGCACTTTCCATTACAAGCTGATTGTTGTCATAACCATAAACATCAAATCCCCTTTCTTTAACATACTTTGCGACTGGAAGCCCGAGTTGACCCAAGCCTACAACCAAGATTTTTTCAAATGAAATTTCCTGTTTCGTATGGTTAATCACATTTACAGCCTCCAAATAATTTTGAAACAAATGATATTGTATTAATATTTATCTATTGTCATCTCACATAGCTAATGAATACAAGTTAAATCCGTTCTTTTTAACGTAAATATGTAATAGAACAAATTACCATAAATTTCAACGATGAAAATCTATTGCGATATAAATGAATCGATTTAGCATGAATAAACACTAATTTTGGAGCTATTTTGATTGAAGTTGTATTTTTTATAATTTTAATCAGTACAAAAATATTGAACAATTTATTAGTCATATGAATAAAAATATTCATATGGCAAAAACATTGTCCAGTCAAACCCTAAAAAAAAATGATAATGCTCCACCTTTCAGGTTAATGGGAACAGATAACAAATTCCATTCAGTTGAGGATTTCAGTGGTAAGTGCCTCTTGATAGTCTTTATTTGCAACCATTGTCCTTATGTTAAAGCTCGTATAGGTGATCTCGTTTCACTTCAGAGCAAGTTTCCTCAGTCAGAATTACAGATTGTAGGAATAAATAGTAATGATCCATCCTATCAGGATGAAGGATTTGAGAACATGGTTGAGTTTTATAGACAGAACAAATTGAACTTTCCTTATGTTATAGATGATACACAGCAAATTGCAAAATTATATGGAGCTGTCTGTACACCAGATCCATTTTTGTTTGATCAAAACCGAAGGCTTGTGTTCCATGGAAAAATAAATGATGCAATGGAACCAGAGATGACTCCGCAAGAGCACGTGATGGAAAATAACATTAGGAAAGTATTGAAGGGTGAAACAATAGAAAAAGAATTTGATCCATCTATTGGTTGTTCTATTAAATGGAAATCATAAGTAATCTATCCATATCTGTATATTATTCCCTTCTCACCTTTTGGATGTCTCCATCTAGTTCCAATTGAACAAGTCCCGCATTCCACGCAGCCTTCGTGTTGTAGAACTACATCCTTCCCTTCAAGACTATAACACCTGGTAGGACATAGTAAAATCAATTTCTTCATGAATTCACTTCTTTTGTTCTCAACTGTGATATGTGATTCACTATCATCATTGTATTGCAATCTCGCAATTCTATCTGATAATGTAGGAATTGCGGGTGTATATGAAGAATTAATAATACTTCCAAGTCTGTTTGCCAATTGAATTGGTACCTGAACATATGTCTTTTCTGATTCTATAAATGGTAAAATTTTATCATATCCCAAAAAATTTGCCATTTGTATGGCAATTTTCCTCAACTTATCATTTTTCATAAGTCGAAGGCCAAACCCAAATAGAGGATCAACAGAATCTATTTTAATATTTTTTACTAATTTTAGGAATAAACTTAAGTAGCCTTCATCGATTTTGTTCATTTCCATAGTATACGGACTCTCGTTAACTAGTGATTCATAGTAGCTTCCAATGTAATCCGAATCAAAATTATTATTTTCTATAGATCGGGAAATTGCAATAGAGGCCCGTACTGCATCATCAATACCCACATTGAGACCTTCTATTTTTGGACCGATGAATAACCCACGGCCAGCAGCATCCCCGATAAATAAGATATTTTTAAAATAGGGTTTTTTCATCATGCATCTTTTACCATCAGGAATTAATTTTGCGCTATATTCTAGCTCTACATAATTATTAACAAATTGTACTCCATATTTTTCAATTAGATCTTTTCTTATACTATCAATTTTTAATTTAATGTCTTCTATATTATTGAACTTTCCAGACTCAACCAGAGCAACATTATCTTTAGAAAAATATTTGTACCTTAATTCATTGTATGTTTTTATTAGCTTGCTAACACTAAGCTGCATTTTGAGTTGATCTTCTTTTGAGAGATCATTGTTCTCCTTTCTCAATTGAACTTCATCTTTAATATATTCACTAATTAATGGATTCTTGATTAACTCATCTATAAGCTGTGTTGGGGTAACGGGATTTGAGAGAAGCGAGTCATAGTGATATACGGCTCCAAGTGATAATGTATCACGATTTGTATAAAGAAATCCACCACCAATGTGATTTAAAGTTATATCGCCTGCAAAAAGATGCGCTGAACCTTCTGAAGAGCCTAGTTGAAATCTCTCTTCAATAATATTTTCAGGCAATTTTATGATGACTTTAACACCAAAGTACACTTCTTCTGGTTTGAATTTATCCCTGGCCGCTGTAAGTTCGGCAACCTCTGAATTTACCCCGTCTGCTGCAATTATTGACTTTACTTGGAATTCTTGTAATTCATTTGTCCTTACAATCGTCTTGTTCTCTACCCAATCAATGTCGGAAACGTGGACTCCAGTGATGATTCCACCACCTTGTTTCTCTGCTGATTCAGAAGCCCGCTCTGCAAGCCATGGGTTTAGTCTATTTAAAAGAACAGAGTAGGCAAAATTTGTTTTATATTCATGCAGTGAAGTCAGATCCATTGTAAAAATTTTATTCTTGGATGCGGCATGAAGCAAATATTTTTTTATCAATCTTTCTATAGGTGCAGTAGATTCAAAATCAGAACCAAAAACATCCTCTACGTTGTATATCCTTCCACGCGGATCTCTTTTAGAGTATAAAATACCACCTGACACATTTTTGGTACCTACTCGATTCCCTGCTTCAATCAATATCGTTTTTTTATTTAAATCAGATAATTTTTTTAATGCCGATAGTCCGGCTGATCCTCCGCCAATTATTGCCACATCGTATTGTTCCAAATCTAGGTACTCCTTATAGAAATAGCTGATATTTGCTTTTTAATCTGGTCAATAAGTATCGGAATAACTTCCTCCATTCTTCCTTTTATAAAAATATCTGATTCATCTACTATAGGGGAATTTTCATCAGTATTTATTGAAATTACCATTTCAGAGTCTTTCATTCCAGCTATGTGTTGTATCGCTCCACTTAATCCTATAGCAACGTAAAGGGTCGGTGCAACCTTACTTCCACTAGTACCAATGACTCTATCAGCAATCATATACTTTGAATCCAGATTTTGATTCAATTGATACGGTTTTTTTGATAACGGTAAAGTTATTCCTATTTCTGCGTCAATAAGCTTTGCAAATTCTTCAACTAGCTTGACATTAAGTTCTGGGTTCTCTTTAATTCCGCGGCCAATGCTCACTACTATTTTGCAAGTTTCGTAATCGATTGTTTTTTCAATCACCCTTCTGTCCAAAATCTTAATTTTTGGATCTTGGTCTAGTATAGGGGAATATTCTACAATTGTTCCTTTCCTTAAATTATCCCTTTCTATCGGCATAAAGGCGCCAGGTATTATGCTGCATCCCTGTGGGTGATACTCCCTTAAAATTTCTGGGTTTTTATTATCTAAGCATAGTATTGTTGTCCACAAAAAGCCAGAAAAATCTGGACGATACATTTCTAGAATTTTTTGATACCTTATCGACTGTCCCTTTGTTTTGTGCTCATGTCTAATGTCAAGATCACTGATAACGAGCTTATTTATATCCGATGCTAAACCTGAATCAAGTTCTGCGAGTACCGTAGAAGATAAATGTCTCCCAATATTATCAGCCGCAAAAAACATGTATCTTGGTTTTACAAATGTGCTTGCGTATTCGGGAGATATTTCTTTCATGATTTTTGCATCTTTCGCAATCTGTGCTATTACTCTAGTATCGATATCATTTCGAGGATATCTTAGTTCTTGGTGGTTAGCATATATTACTGAATCTGCCCCATATGTTACTAATTCATCACATAATTCTTTTACATTACTACCAAGCAATACTGCCACAACCTTCTCTGTAGAGTTGTATTTTTGATTGAAATCATCCATCAACCGTCTCGCTTCACCTAGCATCTCCAAGGTTACAGGGACTACCTGACCTTCAAAATGCTCAATTATTACGTAAATATGTCGATATTTTTCGGTGGCATTTGAACTATTTTCTTGGCCAACTGGTTTTTCCATTTATCACTTGCCTCCTAAAATTTGAATTATTTTTGTTGTTACTGGTGTTATATTATTTGGGTTGGATGGATCTATGAACTCAGTTTTTCGGTTTGTCTTTGCCCTGGGAATTTTTTCTACTCTATAGACAATAGTCGGAGAACCTGGAAGTCCTACGCGTTTTGGGTCAAGATCTAATTTTTTACTGTCAAATACTTTCAAAAATTGTTTATAATCTTTAGATTGTTTTGTCCCTTCCTTCCTGAGCTTGTTTGCTGCTAATCTTTGCGAGACGGTATTGAAATTTGACCTATACGATGGATCGATGGTAATAAAGACAGGTAGCTGAGATTCTAATTCTTCAATTATAGTATCCATTCCTTGAAGAGAAATCAATCTTTTTGCAATCACGACCTTTCTGTCCAAATCAATATCAAAATCAATTACATTTCCAAGAAATGTATAACCTAGTTTCCATGCTGTCTGCGGTCCTGTCTGTCCTGTCTCTCCATCGGACGCTCGATGCCCCGAAAAGACAATATCAATCTTATTGCCGCCAAACATTTTATCTACCCCGTTCTTCAGTACCTCAGCAGTAGCGAGGGTATCTGCACCTGCAAATAATCTATCACTATATAAATGGAGTTCTTCCGCATCACTCAACAATTGTGCCTGCTCGAGAGCGGTCTCTGCGATGGGCGGACCCATTGTACCAATAGAAATACGCGCGCCATACTTCACCTTGCAGTAAAATGCAGCATTGCATGCAATTGCACTATGTGGACCCAAAATATTCTTTGTCTCTGCTCTATTCAGCGTTCCATCTGAATTATAACTGACATTACCTTCTGAAAAATCAGGTTCAAGTTTTATTATAACAGCAATGTTTAACAAATCTTGCTTCTTTATGGATTATCTCAATATAACTCTTGATTTTCTCTTCTATTATGAATTTTGAGCTTTCTATAATTGATTCATTTTGCCTAGCATGATATGTTACCCAATGGCGAATCCTCAAACAATACGTCTTTTCTTTGTAATACCTTAACTACAATACCTTTAATTATTATATGTTATATCTGAAAATATGGTAGATCTAGTTTACGGACGCGGAATAACTGATTTAATCCGTGAATTTCCTTTTTATTTAACATTTTTTCGCAATATTATTGATATTAAATTATTTCATAAGAAAAGGACATTGTATGGGTCCGCAGACATAATCAATGTATGCAATCTACATTGTTCCCATTGTTATTGGTGGCTCAATCGGGAGGATGAAAATAATGAACTAAGCGCAGAGGATTGGAGAACTATAGTAAGGAATACCTTCAAAAAGCAGCGTCTTATTGGTGTTACGTTAGTGGGTGGTGAACCAACAATGCGCCCTGACGTAATTGATGTTTTCTGTCAAGAAATGCCCGGCAGGATCTGTGTAGTAACAAATGGAACTTTTCCTTTAAAGCGGTTCGAAAATCTATATTTTTACTGGGTATCACTTGATGGGACTGAAAAGGTGCATGATAGTATAAGAGGAGAAGGGTCTTATCAAAAGACACGTGATACAATTTTGGAATATATTTCCGGACCATCACGAAAAGGAAAACCAGCTTGGAAAGATATATGGATAACAATGACTATTAATTCATTGAATTATCGTACAGTCACAGATCTAGCTTATGAATGGAAGGATAAAATCAATAAGATTGGCTTTCAGTTTCATACTCCATTTGTAACGGGAGATCCATTATGGTTACCATTTGGTGAAACAAGAAATGAAGTAGTAGATTGTATAATCTCGCTCAAGAAAAAATATCCAAATTATATCGTAAACACAGAGAAACAAATTTCATTGATGAAAGGAAATTGGGGGGGAAATGGAACAATACCTATTCAGTGTCCTTCGTGGGCAATACTTTCTTTCGATCACAGAGGGAAGGTCAAGCAACCATGTTGTATTGGAAGTTCTGATAAAAAAGGACTAAAACCAATATGTGAGCAATGCGGACTCGGATGTTATTCAGTGCTTGTGGCACAGGGAATTAAGGGATTCTAATCATCATATCGCAGCGTATCGCCTCATCAGTAATATCAAATCTATAAACATGTAAAGCATTTTAATAATTACCGTGAGTTGTGGTGTGTTATTAGTTTAAATTGGTTTGGTATTATGAACTATTAACGGTTGCCATTGGTTAGAGTATCTAAAAGAATTCTTCGCTTTAATTTGTCGCATGATTATAAGGACGATCATGCGTCTATTGACATTAACAAGTTTGTCTATGGCAGAAAAATTAAGTATAGTTGCGAAAAGTGTAGCTCATCATTTACGACATGGAAAGCGTTGCATAAACACAAAGTTGAAAATCATTCGTATTGATGCAATTAAATTAATTATTTAGTCAGGATCTTCGTTGCGGGGGCATTCGCGATCGACGATTCAATTTCCTTTAATCTATCATCGAATCCCTCACTGCTGCGAATCTCTTCATATGAAGAATCGGAGCGGAGCTTTTCTATAATTGCAACAACGTCGTCGTTCGTCACACCGTGTTTTTTATCATATTCAATGTATCGCAATATCTTTACTATTCCTCCGTATTTATAATGCATCTTTTTTTGATATCTTGTTGCGTCCGGTGATAATCCCTTAACATGTTTAATTACTGTATTTTCCATATGTTTAATATGCCAATCTTTCATGGGAAAATTATTTCGAGTCAAAAGAATCAATAATATTAGTATAAAGGGCTATATAATACATTATTATTTTCTGGAT
>JAJPIN010000010.1 GCA_021324715.1 Nitrososphaeria archaeon | reverse complement strand
TTTGTACGTTTTAATCTTAAGTATACATTTTAATATAGTAGAAGAACCTTCTTTTAATTAATAGATCATTATGTTTTATAGAAAAACGTTTTACAATAAATACAAGAACTATATTCTTTTTAACAAAAATATTATTATCGCAGGAACGGCTGCGCTTATAGTAGGAATTTTCTTTACTCAATTGTTTGCTCAGCATAATGAGAATAATCTTCTAAACTCCATTTCCACTCTAGGCGTAGAGTACGCTGTATATATTCCAATATTTGGTCTGCTATTTTATATTGATAATAAAAATAGATACAGAGAACCTTCAACAGGGAGAAAGAATTATCAAAATATTAAAAGTGATTTAATAAAATTGGTTACTATTTTTTCTATATCAGAAATAATCTATTCAATTTCAAAAGTATCAATTCATTTTCAATTAATGCAGATATCTTTTGAACCTTATCAAGCGACGGTGATTGGATCCTTCATAGCATGGTTTATTTTTCTTGTGATTATAAACTTTGGCGCAAAAATAACAAACTTATTTAAATTTAATAAGAATTAAGATTTTGATCTGTTAAAATTGAGAATTAAACGAATATGCTTCTCCTCTAGATAAGATATAGACTTAATAAGCTATTTTGGATATACGAAAAATCTTCGGTCTACTTTATTCCAATGTAGAAAAGATAGGTAAATACAATTAAGACCAACTACAAGTATATGTTTTCAAATCCATTTGTTTTTACTGCACAAGATATGTGGCATGAGTATAGGAAATACGAATGCCTGATACCTTATCAGGACTGATATTATGTACTTTCATTATGTCTAAATATGTTACCTACTTGGCTAGTTTACCAAGTCTTTCTGAGAGATTTTCATTAATGCTTGTGTTACCTGTCTTACCAGGAATAATCATCTTGTTTGTTTCATTAGTAGTTGTGTTGCCTGGCTTACCAGGAATAATCATCTTGTTTGTTTCATTAGTAGTTGTGTTGCCTGGCTTACCAGGAATAATCATCTTGTTTGTTTCATTGGTAATTGGTTTTACAGGTGTCAAATTTTCGCAAGTTGTTGCATTTGCTATATTTGTTGTAAGAGTGTTGTTTGTTGTCATGTTTGCAGCTTCTATTGGAGTGAATTTGCAAACGCTTATTGGTTGATCAGTTTTTTTATCTATTATTGTTATAGTATGGTTTTTCACATCCACAATCCTACTGGTATTAGGATTGTAAGCCAAAGATGGATTCGGAGCTTGGGCGATTACCGAGTTAAGGATAAGAAATTGTATGACTAATGCAAGTATTGAGGAAAGCATAATAAAACTTGTCCAATTAAGTCGTTTCATACAATTTTACACTTTAGAGAGATATATAAATAAAATGCCGGGTCCATGAGACACAGATATCGGTAAAAAGGTCAATCGTCAACTAGACGCTAGGACTACTATATTATGCGTTATCATGATTGCTATTTGTTTTAGTGGGTTCATCTTACCTAATTCCGCCAGTATCGTTGAATCTAGTAAATAATGACCTAGATGAGACCGCAATGTGCCAATTGCTAAATCCCTGAAAATTATTGATTCATGAAAGTTTTTTTAGGAAAATTTTACTTATCTATGAATAGTCAATGTAATTAGTTGCATAAGTAGTTAGGAATATTTCATGCAGTATGTGTTAAATCTCTACTGAAACTGATACGAAGCATGCTATTCAACCAAATAAAGTAGTGCATGCTATTCACTATCTGGATATCAGCTTTTCTTTCAAATACACAGGCAAAAGTTTGAACGCGCTACGTTGGTTTGCAACACAACAGTACATTGTTTTTTCTGTTAGCATGTCACTTGTTACCAAGTTTTCGGTATAGTAATGGTTCCTTGTATTGATCTGGGTCTCCTGTAAAGTATCCTTGCGGACCACCTACACAGGGTGTTAATGGTGTAGAGCCCGTTCCTAGAAGGGCTTTCTTTACATCCTCGGGAGACATTTTTAGATCTCCGGCTTTTAACAATGCAGCAGCTCCCGCTACAGACGGTGCTGCCATACTAGTTCCGCTATCTATTGCATATCCTCCATGAAGATAGGTTGACAGGATAGCGACACCTGGGGCAGCGATAGTTACGGCCGGACCAAAGTTACTGAAGTGTGCGAATGAATCATCAGTTGCATTCTTTAGAGATGGGCCAGTTCCACCACATTTCCCGTCGCTATCTGTAATAGCGGAGACTGTTATAACATCTGGATCACTAGCAGGGGAGGTTTTGGAGGCATCTTGACCGTAGTTTCCAGCGGCAACCACATATGTTACACCTGCCTTAACAGATGCACTTATGGCGGCATTGAGAGCTGGGGAAAATGGCGTCTCGACGCTAATGTTTACAACGTCTATTTCATCTGCATGTTGAGTAATATATTCAACTGCTTTTATCATGTTAGAGATCTTACATTCACCTGCACTATCACAAGCTTTTATCGCCCATAACCTTGCTCCAGGTGCGGCACCAATGACACCTTTTCCATTATCCTTGGCGGCTGCGATACCTGCAACGTGGGTGCCGTGACCATTGTCGTCATCCCCGGTTTTCACACCTGGAATAAAGCTCACGTTCCTGTAGACGTTTAGATCTGGATGTTTTAAATCTATTCCAGTATCCAAGACAGCAATGTCAACGTCAACTCCTTTACTGAAATTAGAGTTACCTTTAATGTCCTTGGTAGTGAATGTTCTTTTTATACTATCAGGTATCGTTTCCTCCTTCAGAACTGGAGCTGGAGCTGCTATGTGTCCTGAACTTACGTCGAGTTCCCCACCTCCAGTGTAATTTGATGCAGCTTGATATTCTTCACCATAATGAACAAATCTTGGATCCTTAGTTATTGGGTTGTCTGGTTCTGCTAGTATAGCGATTGCTTTATAGTTTGTCATGTTGAATACATCCACTACTTTTACATGATATGTTTCAACCGCACCATCGGCGACAGTAAATATGTTAGTAGTCGGTACAAGATCCGGTACCAGCTCGAGAATCATTTCTCCACAAGTTGCAGCAGCTAGTAAGAAGCGTGGATCGTTGAGTACCTTCTTCTCATCACCTTCAGCTAATAGCATTGCTTTGTAATCTGGAGTATTATAGACATTTAGTACTGTAACATGATATTTCGATATCGTCTCATTAACAAGGGAAGGGAAATCAGTTGTCGGTATTAGATCTTTCTTAAGCTCTACCACAGATTGATTGCACCCTAGGGTAGCGTACGGTCTTTGAAAGATTTGTCTGTCGATGATTTGTACTGGGATTCCTGCCGCTGGTGCTGGTGCTGCTGGTGCTGCTGGTGCTGGTGGGTTAGATGGTGGTGGGTTAGATGGTGGTGGGTTAGATGGTGGTGGGTTAGATGGTGGTGGGTTAGATGGTGGTGGGTTAGATGGTGGTGTGGGACAATTTATAGTAAGTGTAACCTCAGCTGATGTGACATCAGTTTCACCTTGTTTTGACGCTGTAACTACCAGAGTAAACGTTCCTTCGCCTAAGTTTGAATCATTGGGATCTAGTGTGATAGTCCAGTCGCCATTTTGATCAGTAGTGGCAGTGCCGTCTAGTTGAGTAAGTGTTTGACCAACTTTCTTGAACAGGGTTATAGTAGTACCGGCCTCTGAAGTACCACTAATATCAAAAGTATTAACACAATCGGTTATGGTACTAGGTGCAGTTATTGTTGGCTGAACTAGAGGACAGTTTATTGAGAGTGTCACCGTATTTGACTCTGCAGATTCTACATTATTTATTACAGCTTTAGCTACCAGTGTAAATGTTCCTTCACCTAGATTTTGGTCATTGGGATCCAATACAACCGACCAATCACCATTTTGATCAATGTTATTGTCACTGCCTAGCAAAGTAAGTTGATTTTGAGCGTCTTTCTTGTATAGATTTATAGATTCAGTGCCAACAGGCGAGGTACCACTAACTGCAAAATTTATTGTACAATCAGTTATGGTACTAGGAGGTTGAATAATTGTTGGAGCACAGGATATTGTAAATGTTACCTCGTTTGATAGACCTGATTCTACACCATTATTTACAGCCGTAGCAGTGAATGCGTGTTGTCCTGGACTGATATC
>JAJPIN010000011.1 GCA_021324715.1 Nitrososphaeria archaeon | reverse complement strand
GTCTAGTTACATTACTATTACTAGTTGTCCGGCATACTAGCTGTATCTTTGGAACAAAGATTCTACAACTAATGTTTGTTAGACAACAAGACCAGTTCTTTATAAAAAAGGTATAATCCCTATAGATAACACAATTGTAGACCCATATGATTCCAAACGGATAGGAATTTTTTAGACACAAAGTTTAGCTAGTAGTAGGGAATATTACCATTAAATTTACGGATTCTATCGAAATACCTTGACGCCCTTTACAGAATAGTGCTAGAGTCGGAATTTCATTCATAATTGAATTATCCATTTATACCCGAAAAAATTTTTAGCCGAGATCATTATTTCGTTTCTCTTGATAACTATGGATAAAACCTTGTTTTTAGTTACTTATATGATCGAGGAAATTATTTGCATCAGTAAAGAATTTAGAATTTAAGGCAAAGTAGTCGTATATATCAATACATCAATACATCAATACACGTATCTATTACTTGAGGCCATCAAGCAATTCTTTAGCTGACAATGTATTCAATATATCTGACTTCGTAGCCCATCCTCTTCTAGCTTGTCCAATTCCAAATTTCAGGAAAGCATAATGTGATGGATGATGAGCATCGGAATCAATTACCAATTTTACTTCATTTTCAATTGCCAATCTAATGTATTCATCCTTTAAATCAAGCCGGTTATAGTGTCCGTCAATTTCAAGAACTGTATTTGAATCTTTTGCCACTTCAATCAACTTGGATATGTTGACAGGGTATCCTTCTCTTCGGTTAATAATTCTGCCCGTTGGATGGAATATAATATCAATACTAGAATTTTGAGCTGCATTTACGAGTCTCTCTGTCTGTACTTCTATGGGTAAGGCAAAATTAGAATGAATTGCAGCGCCTACGATGTCTAGCTTGTCCAACACATTATTTGAAATATCAAGTGATCCATCTTTTAGAATATTTACTTCTGCTGATGATAGAATCCGGAAATACTTATTTTTGTTACTAATCTTAATTTCGTCATTTATCTCTTCAATTCTGTTTGCTTGATTTATTAGTTGCTGTTCATCCAGTCCGTTAGTAAGTCTCAGACTTTTCGTATGATCTGAGATTGCAATATAATTCAATCCAAACTTGTCTCTTGCATATAATGCCATTTCTTCTATAGACATCGTTCCATCTGTACTATTGCTATGAACTTGTAAGTCTCCTTTCAAATCATCGTATCCTATTAATTGCGAGAGTCTTGTCTTTTCTTCTTTTTTTCCTATTTTTGCAAGCTCTATTTCCCCTCTATTTTCTCGAATCTCTGGAGGTATCCAGTTTAGGCCCAATAATTGATATACTCCTTCTTCAGTTGAACCAGCTATTCTATTCTTTTGTTCATCAAAAACGCCCCACTCATTTAGACGAAGACCTTTAGATATAGCTATTTTTCTTACAGCTACTCCATGTTCTTTGCTACCAGTAAAATATTGCAAGGCTGCACCAAAACTCACTGCAGGTACAACTAGTAAATCTGCATCAATACCAATATTTAATTTGACAAATGCTTTAGCTGAGCCTCTGCCAGTTACTTCTTTAACTTCTGGCATATTCACAAAATAATCAATTATTTTATCGCCTTCTTTTTCGGATTCTACGGACACTACATAATCAATATCGCCTATAGTCTCTTTCATTCGTCTAAATGAACCAACAGCCACCGCTTGATTTACTCCCCTAAATTTTGAAAGTCGTTCCTCTAGTCGCTTTACCAATGGATAGACTTCACCAATTAGTAGTCGGCCTCCACCTTTCTTAAAGAAGTGTAGCTTCTTTAGAATTAATTCTTCCTTCTTTTTGGAAAACCCAGGAATACTCCTAATTTTACCCTCGGTTGCTGCCTTTTCTAGATCGGATATACTTTTTATCCCCAAATTTCTATAAAGAGTTTTTATTGTTTTTGGGCCTATTCCCTCTAAACCAAAAAACTGACTTACGTCTACCGGCATCTCTTTTTTCAATTCTTCATAATAATGCATCTTACCAGTTGTGATATATTCTTCGAGTTTTGTTGCAATTGCCTTGCCAATTGAAGGTATTTTTAGTAATCCATCTAGCTTGTCTTTTTTATAAATGTCGCCTATATCAAAAGATAAATTTTGTATTTCATCTGCTGCTCGATTATAAGATCTAACTTTAAAGATTGCATTTGGTTCATTTTCTTTTTCTTCTTCCGTCTGCAAGATAAATGCGATTTCACGAAGGATTTTAGCAGCTTCAGAATTCTTGCTCATCGGATATACATTTTTCCTGTGTAGTAATACCAGTCTTAAACCGAACCATTTGAATGTGCAATTAGGTCCTACGATAAATAGTCATGGTGGTATTTGTGTGTTGATCGATGAGTACTGACATATGCATTTTATAGTGTATGCTAATTCAGATTACTATTGAACCTTTCAGAATTGGTAGATACATTTGAATTGATGGAAGCAACGAAAAGTCGATTAGCACTTACAGATTATCTTGTGTCATTAATTGATAATACACCTGCAACCATAATTGATAAGGTTATATATCTTATTCAGGGGAAGCTACGTCCTGATTACGAAGGAATAGAACTGGGTATAGCTGAGAAGATGATCATAAGAGCTCTTTCTCGGGCCCTAAGTGTAGACATATCATCGATAGAAGAGGTATATAGACAAACTGGAGATTTGGGCGATGCCGCTAGAAAAATAATGTCGTCAAAAGAGAACAAAGTAACAACAAGATTTACTGTGGAACACATCTATTCCACCTTGGAAGAAATAGCAAGAACTACAGGAGCAGGTTCTCAGGAGTTAAAGGTCAATCATATTGTTGAACTCCTAAATCATTCAACACCTAGAGAAGCTCGTTACATAATAAAATTCATTATGGGGACTTTGAGATTAGGTATCGCAGATTATACAGTAATGGATGCATTAGCCATAGCATTCACGGGCAATAAATCAAATCGAAAGATTTTGGAGGATGCATATAATGTATGCAGTGACCTAGGAACTGTGGCAAAAGTTGTCGCAACTAAAGGTATTGAAGCCGTAAGGACCATTCAAATAACTTTATTCAAACCTATCAGACCGATGCTAGCAGAAAGAGTAAGAACAGCCCTCGAGG
>JAJPIN010000149.1 GCA_021324715.1 Nitrososphaeria archaeon | reverse complement strand
TGCTCTTTTAACGTCTGAACACAGCAGCTGATGGGGCCGGTTGTTTCTTGTCATTCAAACGGCTTGCCATAAGCCCATCAGTTGCTGATTATTGTTATTTTATCAAATCTTTGCATTTTAAAATCTAATTTTAATTTCAATTCGGTATTAATGAAGAATCTTGTTCAATTAAGATTTCATTATTTCATGTCAGATGATGACATTAGAATTTATATTCCAATTCTTGTTATGTGGAGGCCTATCCCTATGAATTTAAGTATTGAATTTTTCCACATTTAGTTCTCTACTTCGAGAGAATATCGGACATTTACCAAAAACAATGGAACTTTTCTATCAATATCTTTTAATCATGTCAATCTGAACTTTCTAATATGAATCACAAACTGTTTGGATCATTGGTAACAGTTCTAGCTTTGTTGGCAATATTGCCAGTTTCATTTCCGATTGGATGGTCAGAGAAGGATTATTGTTACGACCAAGCTGGTTCAGGTCATTTCTGTTTTGAAACCAAAAAAGGTTGTAATCATGAACAGAAACAAGATGATATAGCAGAAACTCCCTGTTATAATAAAGATCGGACAGCTTAAGCTAAATATCAGTCCCTCTAAGAGACTAGATAATTAGAATCTCTTAATCCTTACTCTTTTATTAAAAAATTGACGTTATATAAAATAATTAAGGAATCCAAGGTATTGCTTGAAAGGACTAAACGATGATGCTACTTACATTCACGAAATGACTAGAGATCCTATATTTTCCATTGAAGTTATAAAAATAGTCTAAATCTAGGGGAAATAAAGATTTATTAATTATTACTTTGGACAAGTTTTTGTGTTTAGATTCATTATTGTTGTGTTATTTGCAACACTAGTCTTAACAGTATTTTTATCGAGCCATTACTCATTTGCGGCAAAAGTCAAATGTGAGGATGGATACACGGACACGCACTGGGATCCAAAAGGCCACGGTTCCAACAATCCGTCATCGAAGGAATTCAAGATGTTAGCATACAAGGGTTCTCTATGTGAGCTTGCGAAGTGCGTTGACATGGTAGAATGCTCAAACCACGACGCAGTTGACTGGCAAAAGTTCAAGAACTCCCCAGCATTCTTTCTAAGTGAAAAAGATGAAAAGCAATGCATGACAGACGCCCATAAACAAGGTACCGGACAAGACGGTTTGGTGGGGTATGAAGTCCTTGATTGTGTGAATGGGCAATACAATTAACAACACCTCGTAGTTGAATTCACCATTTAGGGGACACTACCGAAGTGTCCCATAACAATTGCGTAATATACAGATAAGATCTTGGGCATATCGCATGAATGGGAAAAATATGCTAAATCCGTGAGCATCTAACACTTCATGGCTCATTCCACATACATACGGTTGCTAAATCTTAAATTCTAATTAGTAATATTCAGATGTTATCATATGTTTGCAGCCGATTCTAGCTCTGAACGTGCCACAAGTATTGAGGATTACCAAAATACGTGTAGTGAATTCATAATCGACATTAGTCGAGACTACAAAGATTGGGTCGATAGGTATCAGTTAAGTGATGAAGAATCATCCAAGAGAAAAGGTTCTATCGACGCCATTGTTAATACCACGAATAGCTGGATAAGAAACTTTGCTAATACAATAAAAAAAGTTGACATAGTTATGAATGACGGAGTGAATAAAATGGCAGAGAATACTGCCAGTTATCCATTTCAGTTTGAAGTGTCTATTAATTCAATGAAAAGATACGCACAACATGAAGTTGGGACAATCCCGTTGAGAGTAAACGCGATACCACAAGAGGGACGAATGATTAGGTTAGGAAAATATAGTAAAAGTGAATTGTTTCTCATCTCATCAAGTTCTCCTGTATCTTATACGGTAAGTGATGAGAGTATAAAAACAGTTGATATCTTGGATGACTACGTAATGATTGATGCATCAAAGTGTGAGAAAGGGAGCATTATTTCCGTAACCCTCATAGTGGAAGAAGTCAAAGATGATCATGTCACAGAAAGCAGGGGTTATTCAACTGTTATAATGATAATTTGAGGTACAAGTAACGTAACTAATCGATAACGAATTAGAATTTCTTAATGTGAAGGTAATAAGGGGTAGTTTTTCTTTCACTGCCGTTATTCCTTATCTCAGTATGAAATGCTTATTCACATTAAATTTGCACTGGATAAATTGCAAACGTTATAACCTCCTTGTAATTTTAAATTTCAGGCATTTACATTTTTTGCATTCTGATAGGGGATTCGTGGGTACCATTCGGAAATGATGTAGTCTTCGATGCCCGCAGACGCACTTATCAAATTGGCTCAAAGATACGTTGTTTAGAGTTGCGGAGTTATTAAAAAATTCCCCAAAATTATTTAGAGATAAAATTAGATCAGAGTTAATTATTTATTATCTTTAATTTCACCACATTACGTTCCTTATCAATCTGATGGGACAATTGGTTTATCTGCTGCATAACTCGGTAAAACAATCTCCCATCAGATTCTTTTGTTTTGCAGTTGTTTGATTTAACATGGAATGACACAGTATTTCAGCCATTAATCGATTTTTTGTCAAATTTTTAATGTAATCTGCTGCCGTTCGATTCAATTGAGTTTTTACATTAAATTAGAATATTCTAATTATTCTCGAAAAACTTTTCTATTCGCTGGAGAAATAGCACTTGATATTGCTAGGCTTCAAAATGTTACTATTGACAATAATTTTGACATTCGTATTATTCGCAGGTGGGATAGGATTTGGAATTGCATATGGTAAATCAGCGTCATCAGCACCATTTGCCAATTGTATAAGTTTTAGCATGAAACACTCTTTTGTACAATTAAGCACCGATGAGGATTGCAGTGAACAACAATTTGCTGAAGCAGTGACTTACTACAAAGCACATGGATATCCTGTTGAATCATCATCAATGGATTTACTGGGTACGAAAGCGCTACAGTTGCAAAGTGAGGAAATGGCAAAAAATGAGGCGGACTTGATGAAATAATGGAAAGTTATCAAAGCATAGGAATAGTAATTGGAATAATAGGCATTGTTTTAGGTCTGTTGGGCAGTTTGGCTTACGGGTGGTTGGCTTGGGTCGCCGTTGTGTCAATCGTTGCTATAATTATTGTACTGGTCAACACAAAACATCATCAAGGTGTGGGAATAACATTGATAGTACTTGGCATATTGGGAAATCTTTTGTTAATAATACCTGGTATCATGGAATGCCGATACAAACCAGAATCGAAATCGGAGATTAATCCACAGAGTAAGAAAGAAGGAGAATAAATGAGTGTATGCTATGACTTTCAAAAATGGGCTATCGTATCACTGGCAAGTATTGTTGTTGCGATAAGTCTAACAATTGGTCTTATGGATGCATATGGTCAATATATCAACGGAAGGACAGAAAATGGAACCGGTGTCGTCAAAAACGTGACTGAAATATACACTAACAGTACAGGTTAGACCAGATTATCTTATATTATAACCTTTCAAACTCTTTTAATTTCGTTACTACAAACTATATACAAAATCCAATCCAGAATCCTTACTTCACTGTCTAATAGATCGGCTTCAATAATAGAATCTTTTTCATTGATTTTATCTATAATTTCATTCATTCTAGTTTCTATAACTTCACAAATAAAAATATCCGGCTTTTTCATTTCTTCTAAAACCCAATTTATTAGTTCAATTCTTTTCCGAAGATCTCTTCTGTACGTGTTCTCCTCTTTTTGGACGTCGAGCCATCTTTGAGAATCTTCAATTTCTTTTAGTAATGTTTGTTGTACGCTCATAAATTGATTTAGCGAGTTTATGATTTAAAATAGGAAGTGCTATTAAGAGAGGGAGTCTTATGAGAAATGGATAATAATATCCCATTAGCACCAGTAGATAGTAAATGAGTCTATGCTATGGCTTTCAAAAGTGGACCATGATAACCTTTGGCTTGGTTGCGACTAGCCTTTCTGTTCAACTTGTTTTAATTCAATATGTTCATGGATATGTAGATCCAGTAATTGTTGATTATGGTGGACATATATTGCACTCACCTTCCAGGTAGATCAATACTTTCAAAATTTAGAGACGGTAAGCCTTAACAACTGAAACAAATGGATGAAAAATAGATGCTATGTCAAAGAATCCTATATTGAGTAAAGTCAAGGCGGAAGTACTAAAAGAGAAAATAAAAAAGAAGAAGATGTGAATTATGCACTTTAGATATATTGTTTTAACTACCTACACATCTATCATGCGGATTTCCTTTAGTGAATCCATTTTGCTCATCATGTGGATTCTTTACTTGATCGGGATTTCCATTTGCGTCATTATGTTCGTTTCCGGCGTTGTCTTTTCCATTGAATTCTGACCTAGGAGCGCATCGTTGGTCTTTCTGGTCGTCAACTGCGCTTGCAAATGCTTGAGGTACTATTGATGTCGTTATTCCTGCTACTAGTGCAATTGCTGCAATTATTGCAACTGATCCTTTTTGATTCATTAACTTCTTAGGTTTACCTGTACTAATTAAGTCTTTAAGGTAAATGACGATAAATAATCTGTAAGTCATCATAGAAGTCCCTGATCTCAAAAATAGTCGCGTAAAGTCGCAAGTACTCCTTCTAGTCTAGGTAATCTAGATTTTAAATTGAATAATTCAAGTTAATAGTTATGGGTCGAACAATTCCGTCATATCGAATTGCATCACAAATGGAAATAAGGAAATGGAAGCCGTTTCGAAAATTGTTAGACAAACAAGACAGAAAAAAATTTGATGAAATGTTATCTATTCCACGATTCTACAATGTTGCCGGAACTATGGCTTGTAGTCTGCTTTTAATTCATCAATTTTAGATTTCTCAATTTGTATACTTTTTTCAAGTTTCAGTTTAAGTCTATTTTCTTCGTTAATGGTTAGCAATTCGATGTCCTTTGAATATTCTTGTAGCATTTTCTCCTCCGTCGGCCTGTAGTAGCAAGATGCTAAACCAATTTTATGTCCTAACAGCATCTCTCTAATTTCGGGATTTACATCGCAATTAATGCATTGAGTAGTGAAGAACTTCCGGAAGCCATGAGCCCTGGCTACATCCTTTCGAGTGAAATTTGGAGTGTGGTTTACAGTTTTAACACCGGATTTTATCAAAACGTTGTTAACTAATACCATCAACGTGTTTAGTGTAACTCCTCTACTTTTGTTCCGAATTTGTTCTAGGTCTGTGATATCAAACTGGTCTCTTATCAAAAAAGAATTCTTGTGTAAATTCTCTCCATTCTGTCTCCTGTATTCCAAATAAGCATCAATGGATGATGCACATTCGGGAGTACAGAACGCGTAATACTCTTCATTCGTTCCTTCGTATACAGTGATCTTGTAAATAGATTCCATCCTCTCGAGGTTACTTAATCTTAGTAAGTGTATTCCACCAATTCTCATTCCCGCCGATGCCATTAACAAAATGATATTTTTGACTCTAAGATCTGAGAAATCCAATAATTTCTTAATCTCATCATGAGAGTATGCCCTGTCTACTGTTCTCTTAAATTCACCTTTGAACATGTTGATTTTTTTCTTATTTAGAACAACATCATTCATTTCATAGAAGTGATAAATTGCATTTAGAGACAGCGA
>JAJPIN010000118.1 GCA_021324715.1 Nitrososphaeria archaeon | reverse complement strand
GTCCTTTGAATCGCTAGAGTCCTTTGAATCGCTAGAGTCCTTTGAATCGCTAGAGTCCTTTGAATCGCTAGAGTCCTTTGAATCGCTAGAGTCCTTTGAATCGCTAGTGCTATCGGTCGAATCATCGGCCAAAGCCAGAGAAATAAATCTTAGGCCAGCCGGAGATCCATTTTTAATAAATAAAGGATTTAAAACTATAGAACAAAAGATCGCAAAGAGAAATATAATATAAAACTTTTTCACTCTTTAGTCTAATAAAAATCAGCTGTTTAAACCTTTTCGAATCTTTTTATACAACCTCCTGATAATTCAGAAACAAAATACGCGACTTAGGATAATCTCATAAATTAAAAATTGGACAAACAATATCGTCATTCCAACGAGAGAAATTATAGATATTTACTTTTCAATGCACCAATTTATTCAGATTTGTCTGGATGATACAAAAGAATTTTAAAAGCTATTTTAATAGGCATGGTATCGACAATGGTTGCGTTATTAGAAAACCTGCTGAAATACAAATACAAATATCTTCTCGGATGTTTGTTTCTCTCATCATTTCTCCTAGTGGCAACAATTTCAATCAGGGCAGAGAACGCCATAAATGTATCAAATGAAAATAGTGAAAATCCATATTCAATTGTTGTGATAAAGGATTACTTCGAGGTTATAGGAGTGTTTTTAGATATTGGAGTTATCTTACTTTTGTGGAAAACTGTAAAAGACTTTGCTGAACTGGCAAAGGTAAGCAAATTACAAACAGAAGTCAGATTCAGACCCTGGGTTGGACCCAATGGAGGAATTGAGTTGTTAAGAGAAGACGATAATAAAAAACAATACTCTATAACAATGAAGAATTTTGGTGAAGTTCCCGCTTCAAACGTGATAGTGTCATGCACCATTACCGATTCAATGCCTGACAAACTATCAATCATAAAGGAGAACACTAAAACAGACAGTAAGAATCAGTTTCAATTAGGACCTCTTTTACCCGGTATGGAAAAGAGATATTGGGTCTTTATAGAAAATGAGAGATATAGAAAAGCAATGGACGGTACCTCAAACATTTTCGTTTTTATTTATTTTATGTATCTGTTTTCAGGCGGTAAAAGTGGCTATGGAATGATAAGTCAATTGGACAGCAAGACGAACAATTTCGTCCATAAAGAGATGTGGATTGATTAGGATATTTGTCACGAAATATGCTCTAAAGTTTCGAACTTACGCTAATGACTAAAAGAATTTTAGAATTTTGCACTTAATTCTTAAGACTAAAGTATTACTAATCTATTAAGTTTATATATTATAAAAATAAATCCATGAATATGCTAAATACTAGGACTTTCATAGCATTAAGCATAGTTGCAGCATTACTTTTCCTAACTGGAGCTCAAGTTTTCACATATGCAATGCCAAATGCGACATCCATGGTTGGAAATATGACAAATGCAACAATAGCTAATGCAACCAGTGCCGGCAATATGAGCGGAAATATTTCTGGTTGCGATACTAGATGCTAAAATCGACTTCGACTCAGACAATATTTCATGAATGTTAATGTCTGAAAAAATATTTTTTTTTCTTTTTCCAAGTCAAGTAAAAAGATTTCAATAATCTTCTTAGTTATTGTCACATTACTTGTTATTGAAAATGTAGATCAAATCGTTGCAGATTTTTTGGTGGATTTCAACACATCCATTAGAGGAATATCTTTATTCACCATTATTTCGATTGGTTACGTACTAGGCCAATTTTTTTTACTGAAATTATTGGATTCAAGCAGTAGTGCATTAAAAGCAAGGTCTACTTTAATTTCGGCTTTACATAAATCTGTTACTATAGTGCAGTACGTATTGGCTGCAAATGTAATTTTGGTTCTTATTCAGATGTTACTTTTGTCAAAGTATTCAACTATATCTTTATTATTTGTTACTTATATTAGTAATTTTGTTACCGGTGCTTTACTTTTTATATTTGCCTTGAGGTTTATATCCTGGTATAAGGACAAGAAGCAGAGCATAGGAATCTTATTGTTTGCCCTTGCGTTTTTTATTCTAGCAACATCAGAAATCATTTCAGGTTTAGGTTCGGGAGATTTGCTCTCTCAAAAAGATTCTATCATTACACCCCAATCCGAGGTTAAATTCAGCGACAATCCGGAGGGAAGCTTCTTTAATATCTTTTTCTCTATTTATCATTATGTTGATTACATTTCATTTTTGCTAACTCTTATAGGAAGCTCGCTCCTACTATATCATTACAGCAGAAAAACTAATGCTCCCAAAATGATTTTAATTATTGCGTTACCAATATTAGGTTATACCAGTACAATACTTGATGCGTTGAACATATACGATACAGATACAAATCCTGATCTTTTCTCGTTTTACATTTTTCAAAAGTTAGTTTCTATCTCTACGGGAGCTCTCTTTGCATTTTCCTTTTGGATAATTCTAAGGAGATTGCCTGATAGTTCAATCAAAACTTTTCTCAAATTAACAGCTTATGGATTCATACTTTTGTACATCTCTAATCACGTTAGCGTCAATACAGCGTCCTATCCTCCTTATGGCATAAACTCACTTTCATTGTTACCACTTTCGGCATATTTCGTCTTATTTGGTCTATACTCATCTGCCCTGTCTCTTTCCCAAGATATTACTTTGCGTCAGCATCTGAGAGCTCTGGCCAAAAATGACAACAATCTACTGTCTAGCATTGGAACTGCTCAAATGGAATCAGAAGTGAAAAGAGCGGTCGGCGAACTCAAAGACGTAGCAGATGTACATGAAAAAGAATTATCAGAAAAAACTGGAATTGAAACACCAGTACCCGAATCGGAAATAGAAGATTATTT
>JAJPIN010000282.1 GCA_021324715.1 Nitrososphaeria archaeon | reverse complement strand
GCATTCGTAGCAGTTTCATTTACTGCCGAGGTTGCATTCGTAGCAGTTTCATTTACTGCCGAGGTTGCATTCGTAGCAGTTTCATTTACTGCCGAGGTTGCATTCGTTGTGGTTTGATTTACGGGTAATGTTTCGTTTAACGGCTGTGAAAAGTCCAGATACATTATTTGATTTTTAGTATCGAAATTACCATTAGACGCATCAATTACTTGTTGTGCAGATAGTGCGCTACTCCATACTCTAACCTCATCCACATCACCAATAAAGTAATTACTAAGTGAATCAGCATTGGCACCCAATCTTACTGGTTCTTCACCACCATTGTCAGGACTCCCTGAGGCTGATTTCGTAGCGACCATCACTCCGTCTACATAAAGATTGACAGCTGAACCATCATATGTTACCACTGCGTAGTGCCACTTACCATCACTGTATGAAAGAGGTGATGTTGCATACATTGGCTTTCCGGTTGAAGTTTCAAATCCTGCCTGTATTTTTTCTGCATTGTTCATCCATATTCCATAGTTCATATTGCCTGTATCGCCGGCTTTATTGACTATGAAGGCATTTGTATTGTAATCATTTGACGTTTTGAACCATGCAGCAACACTGAATTTTGATACGGAGCTTGTATTGTTTACGTCTAGATGGCTCACTTCTGTTTGGTTGTTTTGAGAATAGACAGATTGAGAATTTAAAATCGCGATTATAGATAATAGTGCCAAAGTGACTATTGTGCCAAGAAATGTCAGGTTATAATTGAAATTTCTCATAAAATTTTTCGTTTAATTTACTGGTTGCCGACTTATTACTTTATCTGTAATCTGTCACTAGAGTAGGATTAGAGCTTTTTATTATGTAAGAATTACAATCTTAAAATTCGATGAAAAGGGAGTAATTAATTAGCATAATCCTATCATTCATAACGTATCATGCTAAGATGTTATTACTTTTTAAGATCAAAGTTGTCTAACCCTTGCTGCTTGCGTTTGAACCTGTCGTTTTCCAATGTTAGGTAATATTTACACAATTAATAATAGATCACTACAGTGTTACAAGTCACAATATTGATGCTAAAATTGACTAGTATCAAAATTCGAAAACCTACTTCCTGCACTATTCCCATCATTGCTGATTAAAATACTCTTTTACAGCGCACATGACCCTTTTGGGCAAAGTGTGCAGAATCAAGACCCTTTCCTTGTCAGCTAGGAGACATTTTGCTTACCAGTATTCGCCATTTTTACCGTGAGCATCCTAGCCTGAGAGTGACAAACTCGGCCCATAGACGTATTTGCCGGTAGTACTAGTGCTAGTACCAGTCTTTGTGATGCTAAACTCATCTAGCTTACTACCACCATTTGAATAGTATTGTCCTAAGAGTTTATACCCGTTGTTAGTTACGACTATGTTAAGAGCACCGAATTTTTTATCTTGCTGAGTCTTTACAAATGAAGCCTTGCCAGACAGGGCATGGAAGTTTACCCCTCCTGTACCAACAATCACGAATATTTCTCCCTTCGGATCGTTATAGTTCGTTGAACTGCTGCTGGTTATCGTAGGAGAAGAAGTCCCATCATATGTAACCGGATACGTGCGTTGATAATTGTGGACATGTCCCTGCAAGACAACGTCTACACCGTATTTATCAAACATGGCATGATAAGTGCTTCTAAGTGACTTGGCAGTTGAACCCGTGTTAGAACACGAAGAAGAGCTGCAGGTGTTAGGGGATGTATAAAATTCTTTATGCAGATATACTATAATCCACTTTATGTTTGGATTTTGCGACGCGTACGCAAGATCACTTTTAACAAAATTATATTGGGAAGAACCTGTTGAGAAGCTAACATGATCTGTATCCATCACCAGCACATGAACGTTATTGTAGCCAAATGCATAATATGTCTTTGACAAACCAAATGCGCTCATATACTGACTAAATCCCTCGTCACTATCGTCCTCATGATTCCCGATTGCAATTCTGGTTTTACTTTTAATGTCGTTAATTTTACTGAGCCAACACGAAGCCGTTGGTGAATAAGAGTAATCGCCTACAGCAAGCACACGTTCCGGGCCCTTTCCTTTGATATTACTTACGGTACTTGATGTGGATGAGGTACAACCCCAATCACCTGCTGCACCAAAATTAAAGTCTGCAAAAACTATTCCAGATGTGGCAACTATACTAAATAAGAGAAAACAACCCGAAGCGGCAGAAATTAGGGTTATCTTGCCATAAGAAAAAAACATTATTCAACGTTCCACCATGTTTTACTTATAAGAGTTGCAGAATCTCTCTCTAGATCTTTCTCATAAGGAAAATTTTGACTTAATTCCAGCAAAATTGGTTCAAGACTTAAATATTCTCAACAATAATTACATTTATGGGATTATTTGACAAGCTAAAGCACGCATTTGTAGGAGGAAAAGAAAAGGCCAAAGACGCTGCTGCAAAAACTGAAGCAAAGGCAAAAGAGACGGCGGCCAAGGCAGAGACTGAGGCGGACAAGGTAAAGTACAAGGCAGAAACTGAGGCGGACAAGGCAAAGTACAAGGCAGAAACTGAGGCGGACAAGGCAAAGTATAACGAAGATACTGCTGACGACTTGAAGTAAAATTGATGTAAAAAACAAATATGTCCAAATCGGAGTTTGGTCGTCTTTAATGTTTACTATCAACTGCGATTTAATAGCAAAATTCAAACGCAAGGCATAACGTTTCTAATAACTAGTAGTTTTGCTTGTGAGTGAGCTTTATGTCAAAGTATTGAAATAGCACAACCAAGTTATTTTGATTTCTAATTACTGGTGACACGTCATCCAATTTGTATCTGTTATGGGAGAGCTAAATGTTACCAGATTCATGGTATGATTCTATCTGAATAGTTGCATGTGTGATATCATAACCCTTTTCAAGTATTGAATTTATTTCCTGTAATATATCACTGGATTTCTTATTATCTATAATTACAACATGCGCCGACAGGGCGTGAATACCAGAACTTATCGTCCAAATATGCAGGTCAAAAACACCAGTTACACCTCTTACCTTCAAGATAGAATTTTTTATTTCTTCATGACACAAATGGATTGGAGTCCCTTCAATCAAAATGTGAATTGCCTTTTTTAATAGCAGCCAGGTTCTTGGAATAATCAGCGCTACAATACCGATGCTTATTAACGGATCTGCAAGGTAAAAGCCTGAAATATAGATGATTATTCCGGCCACAATAACACCAGCAGAACCAATGCTATCAGCGAAAACTTCTAAATACGCACCATGTACGTTAAGGTTCTCCTCTGCCACTTGCTCTTTTACTTTATTGTAATAATCTCTTTCATAGTCCTGTTGTAACCTTTTTCTATTTACACGTGTTCTACCCAATACGCGAACTCCCACCAGGTTTATAGCAAGACCTATCGACGCAACAATTATCATTGGAAGCCCACTGACCGGGGCTGGGTGGATAATTCTTTGAAAGCCTTCTATCAAGATAAATACAGACAATAATATCAGAAATATGCTGTTTAGAAGGGATGCCAATATTTCGCCACGATAAAATCCATATGTCCTTGTTGGAGTCGCAGGCTTTTGTGTAAAGGATATGGCCAAAAGTGCCATTACAAGCCCTGCAACATCTATGAGCATGTGCCCAGCATCTGAAATAACAGCAAGGCTTCCTATCTTTACACCGGCTATAATTTGGATGACAAAATAAGATGAAGTTAATATCAGTACTAGTTTTATTGACTTTTTAGTGCCATTACCCGCTGATAGAATACTTGCCAATTAATCTTCACATCTGATATAGATAAGTTCAAATCTTATATAAATAAGAACTAACCTACAACGCAGTATTTTACAGTTATAACATAGAGATAGTAATTTATCGATACCAATTAAAAGTAGTCACTAATCAATAAGCTGACACCGAAATTTATTATACCTTTGATGACATTGTTGACCTAATTTAAAATTGTTAACATATATGGAAACAAATTGGAAAAAAGAAAGTGGTTTTGATACTCATAGATATGATCTAACAATTAGCATGATAGAATCCTCGAAAATTAGGGTAGAGCAGCAAGCAAAAATTGAAAAAATATCGTTGGTGTCGTTTCTAAATGAGGATCAAAGGAAACCTTTTGCTAACATATGCAGGCATCTAAAAGGCAATGACGATAATTTTTATCAAAATAGCAATTTACATGTGACTTTATTTGGGTTTGGGCCACTTGAAAATGAAATTTATGAAGGAATACAAAAAAGGGTTCAGCAATTCTCAGAACGAAAGCCAGTTAAAAATATGAATATCAGGTTTGATTGCGTTAGGCCTGGTGCCGCATACATAGGGGGCAGGACGCTAAAACCTATTCATCGTATAAGCAATGGGACGGTAGTTGCCTATGGTGATGTCACTCAAAATAGGGATTTTTGCAACTATACTAACAAATTGACTAAATTTCTTCTAAGGGACAAGAAAATAAAATCAAAACTGGGAGCCAATTTTAGGAGAAAGTTTCCCGCAGTTTGGTGTACATTAGGGTATTATGACAGAAAAGACAATTTTAAAATTCGCAGCAGCCTTCAGAAGATCTTTAGCCAGTACAGTAGATTGGGAGGTAACGCTTTTAATTTTAAATTTCCCATTTCAGAAATTGCACTGGTTAAATCCAAGTACAAAAACTTGAGATATTCAAAACTAATACAGAAATACCCTTTGTAAAATATTTCATTTTTATATTAACTTTTTTTCATAACCCTGCCATAATCATAGGTAATTGAATTCTACTCCCAGATCTTTTCTCCAAAAGTAAACTTCTTGTTCAGCAAAAAGTTGCCAAGCGAAGCGACGCAAACAGCCATTATGAGAGATATGCCGTACTGTATATGAAAATTCTCTACAAAAACAAATACTAATGATAACTGAATGACTACGCCAAATGAACAAAATGCCAAAAAAGTTAGGTACTGCTTAAAAAAATGTCTAAAGGAAAAATCTCTATCTTCAAATGTCCACACTTTATTCAGTACGAAGTTTGTAGTTATCGATACCATTATGCCGACCAAAGTAGCCTGCAGGTACCATACATTTGATACTACGTTTGCAAGAAGATATGAAACTATAAAGTTGATAAGGAAACCGCTTGCTCCTACTGTGAAGAATCTACCAGCCTTAGACAAAAAGAGAACGGATTTATGTCTTTTTTGCTCTACAACATCATTGGCATTTTGCAATTCCTTTGATTTTATACCATACCGGTAAAGGTCCCATACCGCTGTTAAGTAGTTCAATATTCTATTAAATTTTATTTTTTTTGTACTTGGTGCACCTTGTTCTTTAATAGGGATCTCTTTTACAGCAACTTTGGCATTTTTATTTTTGACTTTTACAAGAATCTCAAGGAGAGCCTCCTTCCCTTTGCCTTCGAAGCTAATGTCTTTGACAAGGTTGCGTGAAAATGCAAAGCAACTGGATGTAGGATCTTGAACATTTTTAACTTTTAGTCCATATCTTGCTATCATTTTACCTACCTTGCTCATCGTGCTTTGTACTAAAGACATTCTTTGGTCCCGTGCACCTTCAACAAACCTTGAGACCACAATTATAAAATTCGGATTTGCAATTAGTTCTTCAAAAAGCTCAGGTATGGTTTCTTCAGAATATGGATGATCTGCATCCATAACCAAAATATATTTTCCCGCAGATAGTGCAATTCCCCTCATGACAGCTGAGGCAAAATCACCTTGAACATTAAGGTGCCGAACTTTCCCGCCAATATTTTCATAATGGTAGGTTGAACCTGGCTTTTTGTCTGTATAAGCGCTGTTGTCCAGAATATTGTAATGAACTAAAATTACTTCTCGTGGGATCTCCTTTGGAATTAACGACATTACGTGGTTAGGAAGATGATACGTAGGAATCTGAGCATTTTGAGTTAGTAAAATAATCGAAACCAAATTAGATCCCTTCATTTCATCATCTTCTATAAGGGAATTACTTTGTCCATTTAACATAATATTGTAATTTGAATTTATTCAAAAGTACTTTTAAGGCTTTCCGTACAGAAAATGGAAAGTGAAGTTCGAATTTTTTGACTTTTCCAACGAGATTACGATCGGTTTTAATGGTGCGGATAATAGTTCTCATTAGTTTTGGCGCAAATATTTTATGATGACAGTACCTCTTCGACATTTACCAGAGTTACGTTTTTGGATTTGAGAATATGCTTTTTGGTAGACGGATTGACTTACGTTACATTTCATTAAAATTGAGTGAATGTTTTGTCAATTGTTCAGTAATTATGTATGAAAGCAATTGAATCTTCTGAGATTCTTAACTTCAATGCTATTAGCTGAGGGCCTTGTAAAAGATTCCCAGACTGACTTTTTCCTACATTTGAAATGCAACTAGCCTTTCTAGACTGCGAATTTTCTACATTCCACTACTTGGTATTAATCTTATTCCTTCAGCACGGGATTTTAAATTAACACACTCCAAAGAAGTAAATATTACGCCAAATATTATGCTAAATTGCCACTTGTATTCGGATTCTTTGCTGGTGTATGAATGCACTCATTCTTAATAGCTCTTAAAGCGTCGACAAAAGACTCTGGTAGTGTTGGATGTGCATGAATCATTCCAAAAATCTCCCTGGGCGAGAGCCTAAGTTTCACTGCAAGTGCAGCCTCTCCTATCATCTCTCCAGCGTGAGATCCAATGATATATGTCCCAACAACATGGTCATTTTGTTCGTAGACCTTAACCAAGCCCCTCGTTTCCCCCAAACAATTTGCCTTCGCACTTGCTGTAAATGGAAATTCACCAAACTTTCCGCTTAAGTCACCTACGAATGCAACCTCAGGATAGGTGAAAACACATGCCGGGATGCAACGATAGTCTATGGAAGCGTTTTCCATTCCCATTATGCTTTC
>JAJPIN010000174.1 GCA_021324715.1 Nitrososphaeria archaeon | reverse complement strand
TAATTAGACCATATAGTATTAGCATTATTATCGACCGCGTTAGTAGATGGAAATCCAGCTTGGCTACTACTTGCAATTACTTTTGAGATTTGACTTGCAACACAAGATTCTGTGATGGCTTTGTAACCATTAATTTTTAATTCGCTTATACTGACCCAGTTGTTTTGAGTGTTACCATTAACTGTAACCCTGACATATCTGCCTGCTTTTGCTTCAAAATTATAGTTCTGCTCAGATAATGAGGTACCATCACTTTTACCAGAGTAAACATTAGTAAATGTTTTACCATCTTTAGAAATAGATATAACGAATGAATCTATGCGTTCGTCTCCCCTATGCCAGTTAATACCCAAACTACAAATAACGTAATCCTGGCCTAAGTCGGTTTGTATCCATGATCCTAAACCTAGATTGGACCAGCGTGTATTAATGTTCTGATCAATGGCATGGGATGGTGGATTTAAAGTATCGGAACCGGTGGCAGTAATACCACTAACGGGCAACGCTGAACAAGTCTTTGAGGAACTAAATGGATTGAATTGCCCATAGATGTGAGCTTGTTGAACAAACGCATTTGTAGAAATAAGAACTAAACAAATAATCAGAGAAACATAAAGATTCAATTGATAGCTTACCCGCACGAAACGTGAAGCATGTTTTAATATCTTTATCACGGTTATCTGATTCTGAAGTGATATAATTACATGCTATTTAATTTTTATTGACTGAACATTACATTTTTACAAAATATTTTAAGCGTCGGACAAATTAAGATTAGGATTGTTGAGAGACCCAGCAACTTCAGTAGATTTTTTTTGGATATGTAGAATCAACCATCAGATATTGCCCCAATTTGTATCTCATGAAGCATATGTTTTCATACTTGTTCTTAATCTTGAACTCAATCAAAGTTTTACAATTTTTAATAATTCATTAATGAAGCCTACCAATATGCACTCTCACTAGGTTCGCTCTTAGTGTAATTTTTCTCAACACGGAGGTATTCTTTTATCCCTTCAAGATTTCTAAAAACGCCCTCAGGCGCAATTAATGCAGGTGCCCTTGTAGTTGGTAAATCTACACAACAATTATTTTCAAAATTCTTAATGTGATACTCCACAAATTTGATATTGTTAAATTCCAATATTTCAATTGCCAATTTGGAATTCTCACCGTCATCAATTAGCAATACAGGTTTACGTGCAACCATATCCTCAATAATCTGTTACGATATATTTATTCTCAATTGTGGTTTAGAAGTACTAATAAAATTTGGCAAAATAAATATCCAAGGGTGTCAGTCATTTGTCTCGTTATCGAATTTCGTACCATGTTGTTGAAAAATACATGCTAAATGGCAACTCAGTAAAGAATTTAGTAGATACTATTCTCAAGTAGAATATTGATAGCCATCCTAAATCTCAAATTTCCATTTGAACTTAAGGATGATCAACTACAAGCAGTGGATGCGTGGTTAAATAGTAAGTATCGGGGTTCAATAATTTACAGTACTGGGACTGGAAAAACTGAAATTGCATTTGAATGCGCACGAAGATTAGCAGAAATTAAATATAGTAATGCCGTTCTACTATCTTCTAAAGGTAAAAAGACAGGAAAATCAGCTCAAATATTTAGAATCTTGTTAATAGTACCAAGAATTGTACTTATTGACCAGAACGTAAATCGACTACTTAAATACGGATTATCTAGGGAGTCCATTGGAACTTACTTTGGAGAACATAAGGATATAAGGGAAATTACTGTTAGCACGTACCAGAGTGTCATAAATCGCTTAGACTTGATTAGAGAGTCGGATATGATTATTCTCGATGAAATCCATTTTCTAAGTGAAACAGCCAAAGAATTTAGCAGAATATTTCAAATAATAGAAGAAGATCCTACAAAGGGGGTATTAGGATTAACAGCTACCATAAATGAGAATGATTCTCGCTATAACACTATAATTAGAACTTTGCCTCCTGTAAAAAAATATTTAATCAAAGATGCGGTAACAGATGGAAGGTTGGCCAAACCGCAGGTTGTTCCCATACCAGTAAATTTTACTGCTTCTGAGAAAAAAATCTATACTGAAACTTCAGCAAAGATATCTTCCCTATCACGCAAACTTGGAGTATTTGATCCTAAGAGGATATCAATTTTACTTTTCAAAGGTGGATATAATGCAAAATTGGCCAAGTTGTGGTTTGAAAATGTTAGAATAAGGAAAGAATTACTTAGCTCCGCACAAAACAAAATGCTGGCGGCTGTAACTATCGTAAGGAAGCATCCATCAGAACCCATAATGATCTTTAGTGAAACAGTTGATTCTATAAAAAAATTAGAAAGCATATTGGAATCAAATGGAATAATCTCTAGATCTATCCATAATAAAATACCAGCTAATCAGAGAAAGAAAATTTTGGAAGAATGGGGCAGAGAATATTTTCCATTGTTATCTGTCCATACTCTTGAAATAGGATATGACATTCCTGAAGTCAGAATAGCAATAATAATCTCAAATAGTTCAAATTTTAATCAAGCCGCACAAAGAATTGGCAGAGTGATTAGAAAAACAAGCAGAAAGAATTATGCGCTGGTATATGTGATTTATATAAGAGATTCCAAAGACACCAGTACCCTTAGAATGGTAAAGTCTACTATCGACATTTCGGACAGAGATAATCAACTAAAATTGACGTCATTTAGAACCTGATGTTACGATAGATATTTGTAAAGTTCCACTACAGAATACCCAGGATGCATAATAAAATAAAATGAGCTTGAAACTTAATTCATTATATTTCTGTGTCTTTTCTCACTTGTTAAAGATTCTGAAGTACCACTTGATATTATTTCAATCAATTTTGCCTGATTTTTATCATTTTTTGGTCTTAATAACCTTCCCAACCTTTGGATAAACTCCCTGCTACTACCAGTTCCACTTACTAAAATTCCCAATTGTGCATCGGGAACATCAATTCCTTCATCCAATACTCTTGAGGTAACAATTGCTTTATATCTACCGTCTTTAAATCCGTTAATGACGTCCTCTCTTTCCTCTTTAGAGGACTTGTGTGTTATAAATGGAATAAGAAAAACATTTGATATGTCATAGACCAGCTTGTTATGTTGTGTGAATATTATTGTCTTGATATCTTTGTTTTC
>JAJPIN010000096.1 GCA_021324715.1 Nitrososphaeria archaeon | reverse complement strand
TTTGGAGTAATGCGTTCTTTTCCAGGTAGTATCTGCTGAGCTATTCAAATTGACGAACCTTAACAATTTGAACTTAAATGAACAGGTTAATTTAACCTTTTAACACAGATATACTACAAATAATACATCAAGAGGTATTAAATCATAGGAAAAAGAATCAAAATAGCAACTAATAATTATGCGTAAGGAGTATAATGTGCCGTTTGTAAGTAGACTAGGGCGTTCAAAATTGTTTTCAACACGCCCAATGATGTTTCAGAGATAATAGAAAACGATAGCGACATAATAAGAGATAATGGAATACCCTTGGAAAAGTCAATAATTAGGTAAAAGCCACTTGGGCTAGGAGATAGTCAGAACTTACAAAAGCATTAATAACATTGTCAAATAATTTGTCTGAAATGGAAAAGGAGTCCCTATTATCACTTTTTTCTTCAAATCCGGATAAATATTACAAAGTTTCATTATTCGATGAAAAAGGGTTCAAAAGGCAAAATTGCAGGTTATGCGGAAAGTTCTTTTGGTCTATAAATTATAAAGAATCCTGTCCTGAACATGAAAACTATAGCTTTATAGATGATCCGCCGACATCAAAAAGACTGGATTTTGTAAATACATGGAAGGAACTAAGTAGTTTTTTTAGAAAAAATGATCACGAATTAATTCAAAGATATCCTGTTGTATGTCGCTGGAGAGAAGATCTTTATTTCACTATTGCTTCAATCGTAGACTTTCAAAGGCTAATGAATGGAAAGATCGTATTTGAGATTCCAAAGAATCCACTAATAGTTCCTCAAATGTGTCTCCGATTTAATGATATTGAAAATGTTGGTCTTACTGGTAGACACTACACTAGTTTCTGCATGATTGGTCAGACCTGTAATGCAGACGCGCCGGGGGGATATTGGAAGGACAGGTGTATCGAACTAGACCATGCATTCCTTAAGAATGTACTTGGTATTCAATCAGAAGAAATCACATTTGTTGAAGATGTATGGATGGGCGCTGGAGCTTTTGGTAACTCCTTGGAATATTACGTTAGAGGACTGGAACTAGGAAATGCGGTGTTCACTGAATTTGAGGGGGACCAAAGCAATTACCGTACCCTTGATAGCAGAATTATAGACATGGGAGCAGGACTGGAGCGATTGTCCTGGATCACAATGGGTACCCCTACAAGTTACGATACTACATTCGGACCGGTAATCAATAAACTAAAAAATATGATTAATATTGATATAGATTTGAATTCAGAATTATTATCGCAATATTTCAGGATATTTGCCGAGAAGTATTCGAAATATCAAAATGATATAAAACTTTTGAAAATAAATATATCAAAAGAGCTGGGAGTATCGTACGAAACCCTAGAAAAGACTATTTTACCGTATGAAACACTATCAGTCATAGCTGATCACACAAGAACTTTATTGTTTGCAATTTCTGATGGTTCTTTGCCTTCAAACGTGGGGGGAGGCTACAATCTTAGAATAATTTTAAGAAGGACCCTTGCACTACTTGCACGTTTTGGCTGGAATGTCAACCTAGAAGACATCATAGATTTGCACATTGAACAGCTAAAATCTATGTATCCAGAATTAAAGGAGCACAGCAATGATGTGAGAACAATAATTCAAATTGAATCAGGCAGATATGGCTCATCTAAGGAGAGAATGTATTCCATAGCCAAATCCATGTTATCTTCCAAGAAGAGTCCCAGTGTCGAACACTTGATAAAGATGTACGAATCCGATGGAATAACGCCTGATTTTTTACTTGAAAATGGAGTTATTGAGAATATACCACCTGATTTTTATTTAAAATTAGCAGAGCTACACACTTCGCATGAACCAAAACAGGCCGCTGTTGTTGAAACCGTCACTGGAGTCAGACCCACAAAATTATTGTATTATGAAAATGCCTCCATTAGAGAATTTGATGCAAGAATTCTGAAAATACTAAATGGCAAATATTTGGTTTTAGATCAAACAGCATTCTATCCGAGAGGAGGAGGACAAGAACCAGATTTTGGATATATCGAAGGTGTCAAAATTACGGACGTAGTAAAACAAAATGATATAGTAATTCATAAGTTAGAGAACGCATCAAAAGATTCTTTTTCAGAGGATAAAATAGTCCATGGAATTGTCGATAACTCACGAAGGGTGGCTATAACCAAAAATCATAGCGCAACCCACATATTGAATTCTTCTGCAAGGAACATCCTTGGATCTTGGGTGTGGCAAAATTCTGCCTTTAAGGAAGAAAATTATGCGAGATTGGACATTACTCACCATTCCGCACTGACAAGAGAGGAAATTAGGCATATAGAAAATACAGCCAATGATGTTGTTCAAAGAAATTTACCAATACTAATTAATGTATTTGAGAGATCCGATGCTGAGAACCGTTATTCATTCAGGATATATCAGGGAGGTGCAGTTCCATCAAACAATGTAAGAATAGTAAACATAGACGGATGGGATATCGAAGCATGTGGTGGAACCCATGTAAATAAGACAGGAGAAATAGGTCTAATAAAAATTCTAAAATCTGAGAGAATTCAAGATGGGGTAGTAAGGCTTGAATTTGTTGCTGGAACAAATGCAGTGAGATATGTGCAATCACAGGATTCTCAGTTGCTTCATATCGCCCAATCCCTTGGTTCTAGCAAAGAGAAAGTAGTCGAGTCATTTGATAAGACATCAGGGGATAATGAATTAATGAAAAGAAAATTTAGAACACTTGTTAATAAATTTTCAGACAGTATGGCTACAATCGTTTCCCAGAAAGCTACCACGTTAAGGTCAGGATTAAAGTTCTTTATTACCTACGATGATGAAATAGGGGACGATTACTATATTGCATTAGGAGAAAAAACTATAGATAACGATCCCTTTTTAGTGTATGTCGCACTTATTCAGGACCAAGAAAGAATCAAAGTCATAGCTTTTGTTGGAATTGAATCAAGAAAAATTATTAAAGCATCGAGAATTGCTAAAGAAGTTTCGCTAAAACTTGGAGGAACAGGTGGCGGTGGAACAGATAAATTTGCTCAAGGGGGAGGAACAGACAAGAGTAAAGTTCAAGAATGCTTGAAGAATTTTGAGAATTTGTTGACAAGTATTTTGGATTCTAGTGAAAAAAATGACTGAAAATTCAGTTGAAAAAATTCCGAATGCAGAGATCAATTGGGCGACAATTGGAAAAAAGTGGAGAAAAAAGTGGTCTGAAAATAGAATATTTGAATCTGAAACCCAGTCACTTAAGAAAAAATATTTTCTCACAGTAGCGTATCCATATCCAAATTCGCCACAGCACGTAGGACATGGAAGAACGTATACTTTGGCTGATGCACATGCAAGATACAAGCGTATGAAGGGTTATAATGTATTGTTCCCAATGGGTTTCCACTACACTGGAACGCCTATTGTGTC
>JAJPIN010000116.1 GCA_021324715.1 Nitrososphaeria archaeon | reverse complement strand
CTGTGTCAAACGGCATCAGAGAAAAGGCAATTCATTGCGATTTGATTGAATCATTCAACAGTAATAATATAGATCATGCTTCAAATTTGGTTGCAACGAAATTCGCAACTGATAATCACCTTGTTAATGTTGCTGGGAGCGACTCCCATATCGCATCTACTATAGGACGTTGCATTAATTCAGTCGATTGTGAAAACAATCTTGACTCCATCCTAGAATCAATGAGGTCAGGGAAGATCGACATTGTAAAATCGGACTACATTAGCAGAAACGAATTATACGAACATGCACACTATGTGCTTTCTAGCTCAAAAGAATCGATACTCGAATATGCCTTGAGCCGTTATCCCCGTTTCTATAAAACAGCAAAATGGACACTTAATTACTACGTATCTAATCCTCACAATCCATTGTGGCATGCCCTGGGAGCTATTGGCCTTTATCTTACTAAGAGAGTTTCTGAAAAGGTTAATTTAGGAGGACATGACCCACATCTATTTCAGAAGAGATCATGGAAAACCTTGATAACTACTAGTCTTGTGCCTTGATACCATGATTTACATTAGGTTCGAATTGGTAGTAACTGTATACTTTAACTTCCCAACCAAAATATGATAGTTTGTCACTAGATTATTTTGTGCGTAGAAATAGTAATTTTTAACTTGAATAACTTGGTTCTTGTCTTGTTAAAGTTGGCCACTATCTCTTTGCTCTTCGTATAACTATTGCAAAGAAGCATCTTGTCCGAGGCAAAGGGCTACACAAAACTAAAAATCTTTTCAGTTCCTATAGTTCGGTAATCTTGTTAATAGGTCCCAATATTGTCAGATTGCCTCCCACATACGAGGATATGTGGGACTAGATTCAGTCAATAGCGCTTCATAACTTACATAAAGTTTTTGAAGAATTTGTGAAATCAATATGAATGCCTAGGAACATGAACAATAGGATGTGCATCGTGAGCTGGTTTAGGAGCTTTTCACCAAGAAGTATTATTGATTGATCTTGGTAAAGGCCTGAGATTCTATATGTATGCGGACTGAACCGAATAGCAGGTTAATCGTCGATCGTTGTGGGTAGTAAATTCTTGCAACCGTTAGTCGTTGGCAGGCAAGTAAGCTCAGTCTGTTCCCGGCAATGAATAAATCAAGTTTGGAGCCATCGTCATTACCACAATATCAAATTCAATTTAAATAATTTAGTTAAGCCGCGATGCTTTCCAAATATTTCAATTAATGATCACTTGAAATGATCATGTGAATACGGATACATTCTCAAACAGTCAGCATATTGCTGTCACTAGGCATCTGTTATTGTTGTGTCGATTATCCTGTGTCACTAAAATTGACGCTACTATTATTATCCCTTCAGTCGCTTCGATCTAAATATAGGAATACATTAGAATTTAAATAAGCACTGCATGCAGTGTTATTGTGTCCAATAGATTGTTGAGTGTTCAGGAGCTATTCTTTTTTCCTGGCACCGGCGCAAAATTCGAGGGTCATTTCGTTCTCAGTTCAACCGATCCTGGCTTGGCATCTATAGCAAATGAAATAAAGGAAGCCACATCGGAGGTTCCAAAATACCAATTATTATTAAAACTAAAAAATAAGGAATCGTACGAGATTACAGACTGCTGGATAAATAAATTCGAAAAACAAAATGGCGAGTATACTAAATGTCATTTTTTTTGTAACGATATTGAGAGATTAGACTAGTTTATCTACCAAGCTTACGCCAAAAATTAGTCCAAGGATTTGTTTTTCAATTCTAGACTTTATTGAGTTACTATATTATGTCTCACTCAATTTGTAACCTGGCAGAATAGATAGAATCATTTCATGTAACCACTTTGTCAATTGTTATCATCAGCAAAATTGTTTTAATGAACCACTATGAAAATGTTATCTATCTTCCAGCCCTCTTGATGATGTGATATCCAAATTCTGTTTTTACCGGTTCTGATATCTCTCCTTTCTTGAGCTTAAAAGCAGCGTCCTCAAAATTTTTTACCATGACTCCTCTTCCAAATAACCCCAACTCTCCTCCCCTTTTTCCACTTCCCTTGTCTGTGGAAAGCTCTCTGGCCAAATTTGCAAAACTCTCACCCTTCTTCAATCTATCTATTATGGCAATTGCCTCGCTCTGTTTTTTGACAAGGATATGGGAACATTTTATTTTGTCTGACAACTGGCAATGATAATAATAGCTTCCTCGATAAGAATGTGTTGCTATCCTGAAATAGATCGATTGATCATTTCTTTGGTATACATGTAGTCCAGACGTTTGGTTATTTGAAAAAAAGTCTTTTCGAGTAAGTAATTTACGTTCAAAATAGGAAACTACTTGAGCTATTTTTGAGCTACTAATCTTGTCTACTTTTAGAAGATTGGATGTATTCTCTTTGCTGGCTAAGGATAGGGAGGTTGTATGGTCTTTTGAATACAGATCTTGTCCAATCCATATTTTATGACTATAACTGAAATGATCAATACTAGTCCTTGAATTAGGTTATAAGGGGGGGGCAAAACATAAGTGATAACACCGCAAGTACCCTTAACGAGCTCATTTCTTTCTCTACCCTTATTGTTTTGCCACCATCTGCATATTGGGGGAATTAATTTAGGCCACAGGTTCTTTAAGAAATCATAACCTTCCGAGACGTAATCTATCGAGACCTTGGGAACATTCAAACCTGCTGCGAACCCTAGCATTTTAGTTGTTTGAAAGGCAAGGTAAGGATGTTCAATTTGTGACAGCTGTACTCCCAAAACTGCGTACGATGTTTTCATGTCGTAGTTTAAGAGTGACATAATTGTGGAAGCAATGTCATCATCTATTTTTAACATGTGCGTTGTATACCTATTTCTTGTGAATTTAGGATTGTCAGCAGAGCGTCTTTCACCCATACTTAGCTAGGAATAATTAAACATTATAAACACATTGGCCTCGAATTCTTTATTCATCAGATTCACCCTGAGCTACCAACCGGAGTATGTCACAATAGGTAATCACAATAGGTAAATTTGCATTCAATAGAAAATTGAAAAATACTTGTAAGTTCTTGCAATTTATGGTTATTATTTGGTATAAATATATATTTATATAAGAAAAAGATCAGAAAGATAAAAATATTGCGTTAGGGTATACTTACTATGGATATTTCACAAGTTAGTTTTAGGAATCACACACTGACTTGGCGCCTCAACGTTTTGATGTTTGGCTTGATTGCAGGAACAATATCTTCACTTAGCGTAAGTTCTTTGATCCTTTTAACAGAAAAAGTGATTGGCATTCCGGTAGGGACATTTTATCTGATAATAATTGATGCCTTGTTACACTCTTCCTCGTCCTCGGTATCATATGTGACATATGGTTTCATTCTTCACATTGTAACTGGAACTTTACTGGGATTCATGATCGTTATTCCATT
>JAJPIN010000147.1 GCA_021324715.1 Nitrososphaeria archaeon | reverse complement strand
TCAAAAGCAAAGGATGAGTCAAAAGCAAAGGATGAGTCAAAAGCAAAGGATGAGTCAAAAGCAAAGGATGAGTCAAAAGCAAAGGATGAGTCAAAAGCACAAAAGAGATAGAACGCTTTTAAGAGTAGATCCCTATTTCTTTTAGACTGAGTTCTAATATTTTTTCAAGTTGGGTCAGATTACGCTAACTGATTTCGCAATTTCTCTGGCTAATTCTTGATCCATTTTAATCTTGTTAAGGATTGTATATCTTTCTGGTCTGAGTGATTGAGCAATTAATAATGATTTTATGATTTCTTCCTCAGTCACATCGATCTCCTTAGCCGTAGTCGGAGCTTTAATATTTTCTAATGTCCTGATGATAAGATTATAATCCATGCCGTGAATTTTTGACATGATTATTGTACCTATACCAACTCTTTCTCCATGCAAACCACACCTACTATTAGAAACGTATTCTAACGCATGACTAAACAAGTGTTCTGAACCTGAACAGGGCCTGCTACTACCAGCAATACAAGAAGCAACGCCAGCACTTATTAAAGCCTCAACAATCGTTCTAGTGTATGCTCGATCGCTTAGTTTGTTAGAGTTTTCTATAATTATTTTTGCACTCATATTAGCAAGATTGGCAGCATAGCTTCCGAAATATTCATTAGTATTATCTCTTGCTAGTTCCCAATCTTTAACTGCTGTCATTTTTCCGATTAGATCGCCACATCCGCTTGCCTGAAGTCTATAAGGTGCCTCTGAAATGAGTTTGGTATCTGCGATAACACCAATAGGAGCATGAGCTTTAAGCGAGTACGGTTTGTCTCTGCCCCTAATAGAAACAAAAGGGCTTGAAATTCCGTCATGTGAGGCGGAAGTCGGGACACTAATGAACGGAATGTTAAGATTAAATGATATCATTTTTGCAACGTCTACCGACCTTCCTCCCCCTAAGCCTATAATAAAATCGGGTTGTTCTTTTTTAATAATTAATTGCGAAGAATTGATACCTTTCATCGAGGCTTTTGGAGTCTCAATCCATTTATGCTTCAAAGAAGAGCTATCCAGAGCTTCCATACCTTCCTTTCCAACTCTTGTTTTGACCGTATTTCCAGAGATAACTACAACTATTGTGGCATTATGGTTAAGATCTCTTATGAACGTTCCAAGTTGATAGATTACATCGTTACCAATCAGTATCTTTCTTGGTAATTCCATTAGGTGGTTGGGGGCTGATGTCAATTAGACTTGATATACATTTGTTATATTTTATTTTATTTCTATCGCTTTGCAAATTAAAAGGAAAGAACTTTAGAAGGAACCTTAATTAGGTTCACATTCAGCAATACTAACCTGATAGATTTCTACTCATGTTTTGAGAACCTTTATTTAGCTCGTTATATGTATTGCAATGTACAAGCTTCTAGATGAAGAGAATATAGATTAGTGAAATATTGAAATGTATGATAGAGGACAGGGTGAAGAACAAAACCAAAACATTGTTGCTTCTATTCTAAATAACATCCCGTCAGATTCTGAAATAACTAAAATAGAATATGAAGGTCCATTTATCGTACTGTATTCAAAAAAGCCTACCGTACTTTTAGAAAATCAAGAGATTATTTCTAAAATGGTGAACTCAATCAAAAAAAGAATCGTAATCAGAACCGATACTTCAATCAGATCCTCTGAAGAATCAGTTAATCAAATAGTTCGTTCTAGCTGCTCTTATCCAAATGGTGTGTCTGAAATACTTTTTGATCCTGCTCTCGGAGAGGCAACAGTTTTTATTAAAGACTTCAAAACCCTGACAGAACTGAGTCAACTTGAGATGCCTCTTGTTGCAAAAACAGGGTGGAAATTAGTATGTAGACGGGCACCAAAAGATTTGAAGAGTCTCAAATCTATAAACGAAATATTGCACCGCTCATCGGAAGATCGAATGTATTTTTACAAACGTGTTGGCGAAAAAATATTTAGACAAAAGTTGTCTGGTTCTGAAGAAGCAAGTATTGTGTGTTTGGGAGGATATTCAGAAATCGGTAGAAGCGCAACGTTGATTGTTACTCACGAAAGTAAGATCTTATTAGATTTTGGAATTAAAAGTCATCTATATGAAGACACTGGCATATTGCCGCGGCTAGATATTTTTGGAGTTGGTATGAATGAAATAGACTCAGTCATTATTTCACATGCTCATCTTGATCACTGTGGTGCCGTTCCAATTTTGTGTAAATATGGATATGACGGGCCTGTATATTGTACTGAACCTACCTTTCCAATTATGATATCAATGTTAAAGGATTATGTTTCGAGGAGTAAAGAACCTTTATACTCTATAAGAGATATAGAAAGTCTAATTACTCATGTGATTCCTCTAAACTTTGGTGCAGTAACAGACATTTCTCCTGATGTCAGAATAACATTTGCAAATTCTGGACATATGATCGGATCTGCTTCCACGCACTTGCACATTGGGAATGGTGATTACAATATTGTGTATACTGGCGATCTAAAATTTGGAAAATTGAATACCGTGGACAATGCTTTTTGGAATTTTCCAAGAGCAGAAACATTAGTAATAGAGAGTACGAATGGAAACAGGGATGATAAATTTGTTACAAGAGAATTAGCGGAAGACACTTTGGCCAAAAGCATCAATTCAACTATTCAGGATGGTGGAAGAGTGTTAATTCCCTTACCTGTTCTAGGTTTATCACAAGAAATTTGCGTAACATTGGGTATGTTAAGAAGTGTCAATAGAATAAATCCAGACAATATTTTTGTCGATGAAAAAATATTGGACATGTTTAACTTTTATGAAGTTTATTCAGAGTATTTATCAAAACTCTTAAAACAGCGAATTAGTGAACAGTCTGAGGATCCACTTTTTATTGAAAGTTTAATCAAATTAGAACCGTCAGTTAAATGGGATAGATCAATCTTAATATGTCCATCTTCCATGTTTACAGATGGTCCGTCAATAAAATACTTGTCTCAAATAGCAAATGATCCTCTTAGCAAGGTCATTCTTCTCTCCGAGCAATTTCAATCAACAGGGGGAAAACTTCTACAAGACGGTGAACGTAATATTACTATTGAAGGAGAAAATCTTCATCTTAAATGCAATATTGATGTGATACCAGGGTTTAGTATCCATAGTGATTACAATCAATTATTAGCATATATAAACCGGCTAAAACCAAAATTGAAAAAAGTAATAACTAATCATGGAGAAGGAAAGAAATGTCAAAATTTATCTAATTCCATCAACAAGATCTTCAAGATACAGACTTATCATCCGCTAGTTGAAGAATCAATCAAAGTCTTGTGAATTTTCATATCTATTTGAGTTCATGTACCCCTTTCCATATCTTTACCGCTGGCGGGGTAATCACAACACGTTCTTCTCCTAATCTCGCAATATCTCCTCCGGCCGATTTAACGAATTTATATAAATCATCTATAGCATTTCGTAATGCTTCTATATCTTTTTGAGCCATGGGTGTTATTCGTACTATCAATATCATGTGCTTTTTTGCATCGTTTTTGATCGAATCAACATCGCTAATGTCCTTAAGAGTAATGGCCTTGAGGTAAATGGGTTGATTTTGCAAAGTAGTACATCCTCTTGTTAGCTTGAGAGGGTAAAAGTCAAATAGTTATTCTGGTCAAATATATTTAACTCCTTACGTCAATTTGTATCATTATCGATTCATTAAGGACATAGATTGGGACGATAAAATACCCAGAAATATTGAATTTTCTTATATATTTCATCTATATATTTTAAATTAAACTACTTTATCAGTAAATAATAAACATATTTGATTTTTACGTAGAAAGTTTTAAGCGTCGAATTAGGATGCAAATTAATTGAGTTGAGTCAGATATTTGGTTAAAACTCAGTGCTTCTAACTTTGAATTATCGCTAACATAGAACGAGGGGGAATCTACGGGATACCAAATTTGATAGGGGGTGTTATCAGTTGGTCAATTCTAAGAGTAATCTGTATACCGCTGAATAAGTTCATAATGAATATCGATTAATTTCGTAAAATACGATGGTGTTTCAAAATAGAATCAAATTCCAGAAAATTTAATATTATATCTTTAGAGTGGTAAGTGAACCTTGAAATCAATAGTTCTGTTTGCAGCGATATCCCTAATACTGGTTTTTGCGACAGTTGCAATTGCCCTTCCAAATTCAGTTCAGGCAGACCAGACTATTACCAAATATTGCATTGATGGGGGCCCTTTTTGCGGCGATAAAAAAGCGGACTGTAAAGCCCTGTTAGAGGGCACGGCTGGCGACCATAAATGCCTTGAGGTAAAAATAGGTTAATCTATCTATCCTGCCTCATTATCATAAAGTAAATACCGGCAACAGTCAAAATACCTATTCCTATTCCAACCAATTGATAGAGTTCCAATCCCATCCTTTAACCACTTTTGTTCTTGAAAGGATAAATAAGTAATTGTTATGAGATGTGTAGCAGTTAGCCTTGAAAGTTCTGACACGTGCATCTTAAACAATATGCTTGGTCTTTTTTTTTGACAACGTAAAATTCCCTAATATGATGACAATTATGGTACTTGTCTGACTTTGCCAACTGAACTCTTCTTTAGAAGTAAGTGATATCCTTTTTATTCATTACAACAAACTTGACATAAGATCCAGTCCAAAAATTTACATTCCCTTTCCGCTAAGTTTTCTAGATTATAAATTGAATAATTACCCAATGTCGTTATGGGCAGAACAATACTTTCATTCAGAATTGCATCAGAAATTGAAATACGGAGAAGGAGGTCATTTCGGGCTGCATTAGAGAAGGAGAGGGAGAGATGATGAAATCTTTTTGCTTTCAAGTTAAGCTGTTTTATATAATATAGTGACGTTAGCTTTTTCGGGAAATGAGATTATCTCTGATATTGATATCGATACTAACTGTCGTGATGACTATATCATTATCAATTTCTAATGTAAATGCCTTATCAAAAGTAAACAATAGGTATTTTTCAATGGACATACCAGACAATTGGGCATTCGAGCAGGATACATTATCACAGCCAACATTAACTCCAACGGAATTCGCTGCTTTTCTGGTTAACCACAGCGAGCCCTTAAATGAAAAAATGAAAGTTGGAGGTGCATTCGCTTCGTTTAAGCAGGATTCGAGCTACGGAATAAAGAATGCACCTTTCGATGTTTATGTAAGAGATAAAATAGATCAACAAGATGGGATGAAAGTTACCTCTAAAGAGAATGGAACTATTGACAATGAAGTAGCAGTAAGAATCCTTGGTGATGGAATAAATTCGTTTAGTGGCATTAAATTTGTGCAATATTTGGTATGGCATGACAAAAAACCATATGCCTTAGCATACATGGCCAACGTAAAAGACTATGAAAAGTATTTGCCACAATTTGAACTGATGGTGAAGACATTAAAATTTGCAAAATAAAATAAAATTACAACTCCCTTTCTTTAAAGTGTAACAAACAAAAGACAGAGTAAAATACACAACAATACATTTAACCCATTTTTTTACAGCATTATTTTATTTGGTAACCTTTCATACTTTTGACATGATGCTTTGTCCTTCAAAGTTTTGACAAGGGTATTTTAAATAATCTGCTCTATCATACTTGCCAGATGATACTATTTCAAGAGCCAGATATAATCTGGCTCATTGCCAACAATATCCTTGTGGAAGCCGATACTATTATTTAGGAAAGACAATGATTTGCTGTCTGTATTATTGAATAATATTACACCATGGAAAACCCAATGATCATTAACCAGTCTTCCTATTGAAGAAGTTATCCAAGCAATACTTTGTCCATCTGGAGTTTCAAATGTCCCATTACCTGTGCTCTGAATTAAATTATCAGATAAGTGAGTACTTTTGTAAGTCTGATTGTTATTAATAATTCCAACGCCTTTTAGGAATCCTTTGTCAGAGGCACGTTCCTCTGTCACTAGGTAAGGAGTTAATGATATATTTTTTGATCCCATGTCCATGGTCTTATTAGCACTGTAAATCGCATCAGCTACGTTCGACGGCAGAGTAACGCGTTCGGTACCACTTGGTTCAGAAGTTTGTGCTACTACATCTATGGCAAAATTGGGCAAAACAGCCAAACTGGAAACAATCACCAAGGACAGAGGTAATGATAACTTTGTTATTCTATCCAATTTGAGGTTCTATGAGATATGGTGATTTAAATTGATTTAGAAAGCATAATAAAAACAATCGGAAGACGTAACTATTTATAAATTTCTATTAGTAATCGGTTTATCGTTGAATAAACCCCATTCAGATTTGTAATACACGATGCTATATTTTCGATAGTATTTTCATTATTATTCATTTGGATTCCCTGGTTATACTTTGTCTCAATTTTATTATTGTCAGTTTCCAGATAAATAGTATAAATTGTATGATCCCTGTGAAGGGAACAATGATGAGTATATTGTCTTATTTCAAAGTTATTAATATTGATATCTTCTACGATTAGATTTTTCAATATCGTAATTTTCTTGACTGGATTATTCCTCCAGTGTCTTAGCTCACTATCGCGTCTAAATGTCATCTTTTGTCATATTCTAAAAATCGAACCCATTCAGGGAACCATAGGTTATATTCTGATATTCCAATACCCTTGGAAAGTATAGAAGGCGAATTGTAAAATACTTTATCCGCGCCTAATTCCTTGGAAATCTTGGTATTTAATTCCTCAAGAGATGGTACTCGTCCAATGTATTTATGAGCAATCAATTCTCTGTTATGCGTATAAAGTCCAACTTGACGTCCATCTACCGTAGGGACGTAGCTGACAATGACAGAAATCGATTTGACATCAGATTTCCTTAGATAATAAATACTTTCTTTGGCAGTGATTCCCGTTTGAATTGTTCCTTGAATTAGTCCAATCTTTTTATGACTAATCTTATGTTTAACAATGTACTTTAGAGATTTTCCGGAAGTTATCATTTTATTCTTACTAATATTTTCAGAAAAATCTATCATGCGATCAGAATCATCATACCTATCGTTGATTATAGCCTCACCCAAGTCAAATTTTGGAAGGTGATTCCGATACTCTGCACTAAAACCAAGTGTCATTGGTCTAGGATAATCAGGCTCTGCATAGGCTGCCTCGATGTCAATGTCAGAGTATGCCGAAAGAAATTCTGCTTGTACTTTACCAATCCTTTTTCTAATCTCATAAATTCCTTTACCATCGACTGTTGCAGTAACATGAGATTCTCGTATGAATTCAAAAGGATCTATCATTGTCCTAGTAGTAGGGAGTGATAGTATCTTTTCTTGACCAATTTCATTATCCATTTTGATTAATTGTCCTGGTCTTATATCTTGAAAATTCATGTCAGGAAAGGGAATGCGAAGTGAATTTTCAGAAGCTATAATATTGATCGACTTGTTTTTATCAGTGCCACTCACAAGAGGTTTAAAACCAGTAGAATCTCTATATGAATAGGTTTTTCCCTCATACAACATAGTAAGATTGCCCCTGAGATGTCTATCCAGAAACTCGCAAGCTTTCTCGGGATTTTCTTTATCTACAAGTAGTTTTTTGAAAATGCAATAAATCTTGTAGAGAGAGTCAGCGTTTGATGCATTCCCTACAAGGGGATGCAGATGTAATTTTTCAATGTCTACAAAAAATCCATCAAGAATCACATTAATTTTATTCATACTTTTAAACCTCGGGGTTCTTTTTGATAGATAACCTAGTCCCGTCATGTATCGATGGTTACTATTATTATCTACGCTTTTTATAATTGATCTATCAGCAGGGAATGGTCCAATACCACTAGAAACCAAATCATCCATAATTATTTTCCAATACGCCTTCCCTCTATGTTGAAGCATCTGTAATGAGTTAATGAAATACGAGATTAGCGCTTGTCTGTCTGTTGAATGACTTGTAATTGCAAAAATGCCAGCCAAGTGTCAATATTACTGTGTCTACAGAAATTAAATTTTGTGTTTAAGCAAATATTTTTTTTGAGCGAGCCGTAACTCAACTCAAAAAATTAATTTTAAGAATTAAGACTTTGAAACATTTTAGATGCGCTATGAAAGGGGCCCTTAATGATGTAATGATTTGCATTAATTAGATTATTCTATTACATTCATAAGTTAAGTTGGAATGTGAAAACACGACTTAGTAGTCTACTGTCACAAATTTATCTTGAAGCTTACGCTACCATCTCTTACGTCGAATGTAGCTCCGGTTATGCCCAAATCTTTAACTATATACCAAAACACCTTCTCCACGAAAAGAGACCATTTTTTCCCTATTCCATGATTTATTATATATGTCAAAGAATTTTCGCCAGATACACGATCGAACTGCATGTTTGACACATTTAGCCATGAGTCAAAGAGGTCAAGGATTACTGACAAGGAATAATCCTTGCTCATCATCAACAAGGTTTCTTCATAGCCATTTTTCCTGAACACCTCTGCAATATTTGCAATCTGATATTCAGCAAGACTGTCTATAATTGGAATTAATATGCTTTTTGGAATAAATGTAATTCCGGCCCTTTGCGCAGGAGAGTACAATTTGATGTATGAACTAATAATTTGATTTGTTAGGCTATTTATTGATACCATCTTTTGTTCTGATTCCTTACGTAGCTTATCTAATAGTCCTTTGTCCAATCTTAAGGTAAGGGATTCTGTCTGGCGTTTTCGTTTATTCATAAATCCGCCTCTTTCGAGTCACAAATAAGAATCACATTCATGCAATTAATTGCAAATGAATCATATAAATAAATTTGCTTCAAATTTTACTTTTTAATTCAGCTATGTTATATACAATAACTTTGTATTATCTCACTGTCCATAGTTATGGCTGAAGGCTATGACGAATGTAATATAAAAAATCATATTACGTCTTCAGATGCCCTACTTTTGTCAATAGAGGAAAGCAACACAGGTGTATCGGTTAATCACAAGCTAAATATATCATCGTCAGTTGGAGTAAATCAACCAACCAGCATCAACCATTATGCAAAGCTTACGAAGGGTAAAAATTTTCTGATATGCGATTCTTGCTTGTGGTGTGGATCTTATTTTGGGAGTGAAATGACCTATGCAAAATGTCCTGTTTGTAACAAAGGAAAAATCGAGTGTATGCCTATACGTGTTGAGGAATGGTGTAGTTTCGACCATAGTGATAACAGAGGTATTGAACTCAATTCTAACAAAATTAGGAGTTGATTGCATATTGAATATAGCATATATGGAATCGTCGCTGTATATCGAAGCAAAAGCTTGTGGGTGTAGAGAAAAAGGTATAACGATAGTTTATTCATTTGTTGATTCCTACCACATCTTATGTCTTGACAGGAAAGATATAATGTTAGGGCAGCTGCATGCATGTGAAAGGCTATTGAAGTATGCTGCTGATGAAATGGACAAGAGTGCAATAATAAAAGAAATAGCAGAATTAAAGATGACCTTGGATTTGTTACCATGAGAATATGGCGATGGCGATGAAATTTTATCTTTCTTCAAGTTCGGAAAAAGTTTGTCGACTATAGAGCCGTAAAGTAAGATTAGGATTGCAAAAATATGACAAGTTGGTCACTTGTGATTGATTTCTCAGGTTAGTGAGCTCATGTTTGAGAAAAATATTTTTTTGGTGTTTCAGAATATTGGTCTAATAATGAGAAGACAAGCTTTATCAGATTATGCATGATCAATCTTTGAACGGTGAGATTCAAACCAGTGCTATATATCAATTGAGTCATAATCGTTTCTTTATTTTTGTTTTCGTTGACTTTGTGGGAAAAATTATTATTTGAAAACACAATTTAAATTATGAATTATAATAAACCTACTAAGTGCTCCTAGGGTTAATTGGTAAGGCAAACGTGGGCAAGTCTACCTTTTTTACCGCATCAACGGATAACATCGTAAACATTGCAAATTATCCATTCACAACTCTAAATCCCAACATTGGAATTTGTCACGTAAGAACAAAATGTGTATGTAAAGAGTTTGGGGTTATGGATAATCCGGTTCATTCTATTTGCGTCGACGGAATAAGATTCATACCCGTCCAAATAATTGATGTAGCTGGTCTGGTCCCTGGAGCCCACCAGGGAAAAGGACTGGGAAACAAATTCCTAGATGATGCGAGACAAGCTGATGCTCTTATACACGTCATTGATATCTCAGGATCAACTGATTCTGAAGGAAAGCCATTAGCACCTGGTGCGGGCGACCCACTTCAAGACTTGAGATTTGTTGAGGAAGAATTTGATTTATGGCTTGTTTCTATTATTAAAAGAGACTGGGACGACATTAGAGGTCTTGATTCATCAGGTCTAAATACAAATCAAATATTGAAAAAAAGGTTATCGGGATTGGGAGTTACAGATCCTGTCATTGAAAAGGTACTGAACAAATTGAATCTAGTGAATAAGAAAATTAGATCTTGGACAGAACAAGAACTATTTGACTTTTGTCAAAATATAAGAAAAATTGTAAAACCTGTAGTTATTGCAGCTAACAAGGCAGACGTTTTTACTTCCCAAAATTATCTGGATAAAATCATGGAAAAATTTAGCCATGTGATACCCTGTGCATCGGAACTGGAAGTGTTACTACGAAAGGCCGTAAAAAATGGGTTCATACATTATCTTCCAGGCGACAATTCATTTGAAATTAAAGAAAACGTGCAATTAAGTGAAAAACAGAAGCATGCACTTGAAATTGTCTCAGATTTCATTAAAAAACATGGTTCAACAGGCGTTCAAAATACATTAAATGTTGCTTGTTTTGACTTGCTAAAGAAGATAGTAGTATATCCTGTTGAAGACGAAACAAAGTTAAGTGATAAAAAAGGCAACATTCTTCCAGAAGCTTATTTACTAAATGAAGATTCAACCGCAAAGGACTTGGCACACGTAATACATGATGAATTGGGAAAAGGGTTTCTTTTTGCAATTGATGTTAGAACAAAAAGAAGATTGGGTGCTGATCATAGGTTGAAGGATAACGATGTAATTAAGATTGTCTCTGCAACAAGCAGGAAGTGAGAATGATGTTATGTCTTGGAATAGAAAGTACGGCCCACACTTTTGCTTGTTCTGTAATAAAACACTCTAATTATGAGAAATACCCAAATATACTTTCTGACGTTAGAGATACTTTCAAAGCTCCTGCAGGGTCAGGGATCCATCCCAGAGAAGCTGCTCGTCATCATGCTTCGGTAGCAATAGACGTCCTGAAAGAGTCTTTAGAATTATCTAAAATTGAATATAATGATCTAGATATTGTAGCCTACTCTGCTGGCCCAGGGCTTGGACCCTGTCTAAGGATTGGCGCTGTAATCGCCCGATCTATTTCCTCATTCTACGACAAAAAACTAATCCCCATAAATCACGCATTAGGACATATCGAACTTGGAATGAGTCTAACTGGATGTAGTGATTCTTTAGTCCTATTAGTTTCAGGGGGCCATACTATGATACTAGTATTTAATAACAAAAGATGGCGTGTTATAGGAGAAACTTTAGATATCACGCTAGGACAACTTCTCGATCAATTTGGCAGACATTTAGGATTAGCTTCGCCGTGTGGTTCAGAGATAGAAAGGCTAGCAAATAAATCATCTAAAAATTATATCTCGCTACCATATACAATAAAAGGAAATGATGTTACTTTTTCAGGAATACTATCTGCTGCTAAGAGATTATCTTCAACTACTAAATACTCTAATGAAGACATGTGTTATTCAATCCAAGAGACTGGGTTTGCAATGATAACAGAGGCCGTCGAGAGAGCTCTCTCTGCTACTGAAAAGAGGGAACTATTAGTAGTTGGTGGCGTATCTGCAAACAAAGTTCTTTCGCGTATGCTAGAATTGGCCTGCCTAAGACACAAGGTAAAATTCAATTCATGTCCAATTTCATATGCAGGAGACAATGGAGTACAAATAGCTTGGACTGGTATACTGTCTTATCTGATTACAAAAAATTTTGTAGATATAGCGAATTCGTACGTCAAACAATCATGGCGAGTCGATAGCGTGGACGTTCCGTGGAGAGCCTAATCTTGATATAAAAATTTCGGTTGAAACCACGGTTACCTAATATTATCGGGTTGACACGATTTTATTCCAGGATATATTAGCCCTATTATAATAGCCTATCCAGTTAACAGAACCATTATCAGTTAGCTTTTAATAATTTGTTGAGTTTACGTTTACCATATGTTGAATAAACATTCTTCTCGAAAATTTGTCTTTCTGTTTACTACCATGTTAGTTGTAACAGGAAGCATAGTTGTAGCGACAGTGTCTTTGAATATCGTCGAAGCAATACCAAACAATTGGCAGGATCAGAAGGGTTTGGTCTTTGGGGCTATTTCAAGCATTCAAAATAACAATCAAGGGAAACCTGGATGGGTTCTATCTGGGCATTGGTTCACAAATATTATAAATAAAACAAAAGATAGTTTTAATCAGACAAATCCCGCAAAGTTTGATTCGTGGTTTTACATGTCGATGTTAGATGGATCCGCAATGCATAAACACACAATATCTAATTTTTCACTAAGTGATATTAGTAGTCAAGGCAACACAACTTCGTATAAGGGAACGGTCACTATAACGTTAAAGGAAGGACCCGTTAAAGAAGTTCCAATTGAAATAAAAGTTATGAACAATCACGTTATTACATTGTCCCTAGACGCAACCAAAACTAACAAGCACTTTGGTGATACACCAATATATGGTATCATCCCAGCCAGAGCTGATGTCATGAAGATGATGTCTCATATGAGTATGGGTAACAAGACTATGGATATGCATATGAATATGAGCCAAAAGTAAACAAATCTATTATCATCAAATCCCGGATTTCAAATCAAATACTAGCTGAAAATGAAACCAAATTCAAGCCAAAGTATTGATTGAATTTGGTAAGACTCAGCAAAGTTTTCTAGCCATCAGTAATCATGCTGAGATCTAGTTGTAATATTTCAAAAGGGCATTTTAGTAGAAACCATAGTAGTAAATTACTTGGGCTATATCCTTGCACATTGAGATATCTCTTACTGGTTCTTGAATAATCTCTTCTGGGCTTCTATTTCTTTTGCCCAATTTTTGCTACTAAATACACTGAATTTATATTTTGAATCACTTATTTCAATTACTACCTTAGTAAGTATAAAGCCTTCAGAATTCACTCTATCTACTTTATCTAACGTTGTATTCAATAGAACATTCCCCATCTTTTTGTTTAAAGTAGTGAGGTTTCCTTCTGTTTTTTCAAAAATGATCCTTTGATTAGTTAAACTTAAAATTCCGCTTCCAAGCTTTACTTCAGAGCAATCTTCTTCCAGAACTAATTTTTCTCCTGGGTTTGGGTCTATTTGCGGTGTCATATTTTTATTTCCAGACTTTGGTTATATTATGATTGCACT
>JAJPIN010000273.1 GCA_021324715.1 Nitrososphaeria archaeon | reverse complement strand
CCTACGACAAAATAAGAATCCTTCATATTCTTCATTATTTCAGTCAGGAACATCGTTTTAGCACAACCTGGACTACCAACCAATAGTATGTGAATTGGTCCTTTAGAGAGTATTGCATTAGAGAAGATTTTCTTAATATCATCGTGGCCAATTATGTCATTAAAGCTATGTCTATCATCTAAGAACGATTTTTGCCACATCGATGTTAATGCTTGTCTTATTGTAATAACCATTGATACTCATCCTTTTGTGAACCGTAGAAGTAGACCTGCCGATAGTCCCCCAGTTAGTAGTAACCCAATACTTCCTAAAGTACTAGAAGTAGAATTACTAATGAAACGTATTGAATGTCCTAAAAGAAATTGCAATATGTCCGAATTAATAGCAATAATACTTTGGGACTGAAGATAGATTAAAGCCCCAAAAAAGATGCTAGCGATAAGGGCTAAAATTTTCATAAGCTTTTTTCGAGCATTATCGATAATTAGCTCCATGACTCCTCCACAACTTGCGGTGAATAAAGTTGAGGATATATTCTCAAGGCTCAAGTATTTCTCAAACTGAGAGATGCATAGTAGCTTAATGCTTTTTTGCAGGCATATTATAGAAGATAGTTCTCTAAATCTGAAGATTCCATTTCACAAATCTTCTACAAAAAATTGGTCAGCTTTTATTAGAATAAACGGCTTTTTTGTTGTTACAATTGGTCAGCTTTTTTGTAACTGTCCCAATAAGAACAGTTGAAATTATATTTTGGTTAAAAAATTTCCGTCTTTTTGAAGTAAATATAAAAACTGGAAACTAATCTACCGCTAATCTTGTTTCTGTCCGTTGTAAAACCTCGACAAAAAAATCTGCCAGCGACCCGGTTTTTTTGGCAACCTGTACTCGTTGGATTTAACTCTTCAGTTTTATCCAAAGTTGTGTGTCGATTATAAGGTCTGCAGATTTTTTTTATGAAATACCTTCGAAACATTTGAAATTCATAGTTCTCTGGCCTCTATGAAAGTAAAGTTTCCAAGCTAGAGCTAAAACTAACTACATATATTGCTTCAAAATATCAAAATAGGTTCATTGGGAAAATCCCTCGTTGGCTGTTCATAGGCCACTAGGCTTTTGAAAAATCCCAAGTAGCGAAATACTTTGGATTAATCTCAACTAATACCTCCTTTCCGTTTTGAGCATATTCCATTAGCATTTTGGCTGTTGGATGCTCTAGAGTTCCAAGATACTTCAGGTTAATCTTCTCGGCCATCGCCACCACGCGGCTAGGATTATCTATAATAGTTGCTCTGCCTTTCCCTTTAACTCCTTTGTATGGAAAATTTTCATCATCAATTGAAAAGTAAATGTCTGGTTTGCTCTGTATACTCTTAACCTTGCTCGACGATTTTGATGTCATGATGTAAAATCTTTCTGACTCCTTTTCATATTCAAACCATACAGGTTGGATGTTTGGGTCACCTTTTCCGTCAATTGTGGCCAGTTGTAAATTCAATTTGCTTTCTAAAAAATTACTAACTTCATATTCATTCATTCCTGGGAAAGGCACATTATCAACTTCAATCGACTTAACTATCAATTATGGTACCCCTTAGATACTTGAGCTAGTGGCAGTAAGTTCGAAAATCCCACATTCAATCTATGTATGAACAAATAATTATGTATTATTGGCGTGCTTCTGTAGGATAATAAACAAACTATATCTACCATTGGCACCTTGATGTGATAGCCTTGGGTGCTGACAGTTCAGACATGGCTCTCGTGCAGACATACTTGTTATTTGGTTATTATATCTTGTATCCATTCAATGCCAGTCGAATAGCATCTAGTAAATCATTTTAACTTTGTTCTTTTCTCTTTGCCTTTGTTTTTGCTTTTGCTTTTGTTTTAGTTTTATTTTTTGCTTTTTTAGTCTTGTGTACGCCGGCAATTACCTTGTCTTTTACGTCCACATTTTGCTTCTGTATTGCTGCTGCTTTTTGCTTATAACCACAAATAGCGCATTGGTAGTCTCTAATGCTCCCAGTTTCTCTAAATTGGCCTTTTGGTACTACGCTTCCACTAGCCGTTACCACAGGATATAGGTGGCCCTTTTTGCATTTAGGACATAACTTCAACCCAGACATAGAATTATTTAACAACCCCAAGATTATAAGTATTAGAATAAATGGGTTTCATTATGACAATCACATGGACATTCTGCTAATTGTCTAACTAATTGCTCAGTAGAATTCTCATGACCACATTTAGGACAATTCATTTTATTATATTACCAATTACCAGATATAAAATTTCCTACCATGAAATTCAATGATTATTCAGTAAAACATTCAGAGTATTATAGTGAATAACGTTCCTAATTCATATGTTCTTATAACATTCTACGTAAGCCGTTTTATAGTATGTAGTACATTATACCGCAACAGGAACAACTGGTGGGAAATTGGTTGTTATTGTTCATTCAAACTATGAATTCCTCCCATCGGTTGTTAATTATCAACTTGAATTGGGTTTTATTTGATGCAATTCAGTAAAGCCAAATGGGCAAATGAATTGGAATAACATATTTAATAAGAGACTTATGTTCCAAAGTTACTGGTAATATGAACACAGCGTTCAAAAGGAACTTTAATGACAATACGATAACTATTATGATAACAATTACTAGGGCTACATATACAAGTGAATTTAAGACCATATTAACTAATGCATATATACTATAAATAAGTAAAGCATTCAATAAACTGATATGTCTTTTTTGAAGACTGCGATAGAACGTTGCCCTGATTTTATAGCTCAATAAAATGATACAAACGAGACAAAAGTGTAATAAGTTATTCAAAAATTTACCAATCGCCCTGAATTAACTGGTATTTTTTGCCAAATCTAGAATATTTATCTCAATCATCGGTCTGTAGTATTATTACATGGACGCGCCAATATCGTATGCCATCGTGGCTAGTGTCTTCATTGCGTTTGCTGTAATCTGTTTTGCAGCAAGAGCTAAGAGAGTTGCTCCTAAGAAGGAAAAGCCCATAGGGAGTGCAGAAGAAATGAAGCATTCACCT
>JAJPIN010000012.1 GCA_021324715.1 Nitrososphaeria archaeon | reverse complement strand
ATTCTCGGTCCTGTAATTTTATTCAAGATTTTGGCAACATCATTGACAATAGGTTCTGGTGGGAGCGCAGGTGTCTTCGGTCCTTCCATGGTAATAGGAGGACTTTTGGGGGCATTTGTAGGAACAGTTTTTCACATGCTTGGGTTATTTACATGGGTAGATGTTACCTCTGTAATAATAGTCTCGATGGTTTCATTTTTTGGTGCTACTGCTAAGACACCAATTTCGTCAATAATAATGGGAAGTGAGTTAACAGGGGGATATGCTCTTTTGGCACCCATGATGTTGTCCACATTTGTTGCATACATAATGTCAGGACAGCATAATTCAATATTCCGAAACCAGGTGTTAAACAGATCAGATTCACCTGCTCACAGAACAGAGTATCAACGCGTCATACTAAGTGATCTTTACGTAAAAGATATTATGAAAAATCCAATCAATAAACTTTCGAATGATGTATCAATTATAGAAGCTCTGCAAATTATGAATAGAAACAACAGCAAAATGATTATGGTAGTTAATGAAAACGATAGACTAGAGGGTGTCGTATACAGATACAAACTATTTGAGTTTCCAGAAGAGTATCGCAAGTCAGTTAAATTGGAAAGCATTATGATAAAGGATCCATTTTTTGCATATACATCTGATTCACTTCACCAAGCATTAGTAAGGCTTTCATCAAATGATCTTCAAGAGATGCCAGTCTTATCAAATGAGGATCATAAAGTGATTGGAATAGTAACCATTTCTGATCTAGTAAGACTTTATGACGCAGAAGTAGAAAAGATAAAGAAACAAAGGAACCAAAACGATCTGAGTATTGGTGTTAGCTCTGATGAATTCGATGACAAAGAAAGCTCGACGGATGAATCAACTAAAAAATCACCAATATGATTCAAAACACCATTAATGCAAATTCCTCTTCCTTAACCACGACCCGATACGTCATAGTATCGATTGAAACAATGCTGAAGTTAAAAGAAACAGTAGTGATAGATTCTGTAAAAAGTGCTAAATATAACTTTACAGTGCCTAAATACACGGACTGTCCGAATTCCAGCACACTCAGATCTTTATTAGTAATATAATACATAAAAAGGTCAACCCTCTTGAAAATGGCTTTGTGCGATTTGAAATAGGTCATGTATCTGCCCTGAGATTTCTTTTTCTGTCTTGTATTCACGATCTTTCCATTCACCTTTAATTCCCTTCCACCCGTCAGTGTGCCACGTACCCGGAGATACTGACTCGTCGAATAGCTTTTCGTTAACCGTCTAAATCAAAATCACTTCTTTTTGAATTCAATCAATTTTTTCACAATGTTCACAATATTCAAAATTTCAAACGTTGTCAGGGTTCTAACATTGCTTTTGCATACACAACTTTCAATGGCTTTGAGGCGATCACTATAGTGTCGTAATCGTTTGCAGTGTTACCCAAGAAGTAGTTTTGCGGACCTATATTTCCCTTGAGCATACCGAGATCTTTGCTATTTGTTAAATCTCCTTTGTTGGTAAAGTATACATGAAGCTCTGGGCCATTCGTAATGTTAAAATGTTCAAATCGTAGGAACTGATTATCGTTTACAGAGAGAATTCTTGAGACTCCACTGGCCTTTGAAAAGTTTCCTGAAGGGGTAAAATTACCAGTTCTTAATTCATAGATTGATGCAACATTTGAATTAGGTGGGGCCATTGCCTGTATGGTTTCATTAACTTCACTGTTTATTTGTGCAGCGCCCATCATGACCATATTCATATCAGCGTTACTCATGTTTCCTATCGCTGAATTCCTTTGGTCCTCTGTCATAGCATTAAATTGTTTGTAGGCCTGCATAGACCGCTGTTTTAGCTCGTCAGAACCTTCCGCAGCGTAAGAGACAAGAGATAAGGTTATTGCTAAAAGAGGAAACATTAGAACTAGGGCGCACATGGACAATCTCTCATATTGGGTATCCTCAAACATTAAGTAGAGTTCTCCGACATCAATAGATAAAGTTTTAAAGAAATTCCTGTTTATTCAAATGAAAATAATATGAAAAGAACTACAAGAATTTTCCTTGGAGTTACAATAATTATTAGCCTAGCAGCCTCAGTGACCCTGATAACAGGTAAACCACAAATATCATTTGCCGCATCATCCAATGTTCAAAACTTTATGAATATGACGGAAGAACAGAGAATTCAAGCTGCTAAAAACATGACTCAGGAAGAAAAACAAAAAGTGATGAATGAGTTTTCAAAACAAAATTCTACTGTTGACGAAAATATGTCTGCTACGATGAAAAATACAAAGGCATTCACAGGTAATTTTGTAGGTTCAGGTGACGGTTTTCATAAAGCTGAAGGTGTAGTCAAGGTAATTACCCTTGCAGATGGGAAAACATTCCTAAGACTGGAAAATCTAAAGGCTACTAATGGACCCGATCTGTATGTCTATCTCTCTACAGGTAAGGACGTCTCAGACATCGTCAATCTTGGAAGGTTGAAGGGCAATATTGGAAATCAGAATTATGAAATCCCGCCAGGAACTAACCTATCAAAATACGATACCGTACTCATTTGGTGTAAGGCTTTTTCAACTTTATTTGGAAGTGCAAAATTGTTAAATTAATAGGTACAAGAGGCCTTAAAAATTATGAAAAAAAAGACGATTGTTATATTCATCATCGTAGCTGTGGTTGCGATAGCAATTGGATTGTATACAATACTTCCACTTTTTACTAATACCACGGTAGATGAACCATTGCCGACAGCGTCAGGATTGAGTTTACCAGCACCCAGCATTCAGCAAATTCCTATTGGTCATTAACAGAAAATACTAAATCCCGACGAGCCCGAAAACTATCAAAATGTTCACAAAGGCTAGCCAATTTTGGTTGAGTTCTTCACATTTGTTCACAAAGGCTAGCCAATTTTGGTTGAGTTCTTCACATTTGTTCACAAAGGCT
>JAJPIN010000253.1 GCA_021324715.1 Nitrososphaeria archaeon | reverse complement strand
TCCAAGAAAATTTTAGCCATTGTGTGATCTTTAATTTGGTAAACACCACGTCCCCAAGATCCGATAATGGGTTTAACCACCAGTGGATATCCTAACTTATTCATACACTCTCTTGCTGATTCTGTGCTAAATGCAAATGTGGTCTTTGGTGTGGGTACGTTATTCTTTTTTAACACCATGGAGGTGATTAGTTTATTTCCGCAGATCTCGCTTACATTAAATGAATTAACAACAGGTAATCCTATTTCTTCTAGACAATAGGTTAAGTGTAACCCCCTGATGTAACTTATCACGCGTTGGAATATTATGTCACCAAATATAGGATCAGGTTTACTTGATTCAGTATCGAATGTTATTGATTTTCCATCTACTAGGGAAGCGTCAATTCCTTTTTCCTTAATCTTATTGTATATTTGCTTTTCTTCAAATCTTAGTTTGTCATAAATTATGCATATTCTATTCAACTATTGTCCCCAGTCTTCCCCGACTGATTCTGCTTCCTTCATTTCAACTGTATCCTGATTCTTTGATACGATTTCAAAATCGGTACCGCAGTCTGGACAGGTTATAATTTCTCCGACCATCGAATCCTGAGGGATGGTCAATTCGGCACCACAGTCCTTACACTCCTTTTTCATTTCTATTTTTCTCTCTTCTTGTTCCTAGATATGTTCCTTGATAATCTATTAGCAACAACTGTTTCCATCCCCCATAACTCTATAAAACCTTTTGCAAGGTTTTGATTAAAATCAGAATCTGAAAGATAAGTAGCCAGCGTCTGACTATACAGTGAATTTATAGATTTTCTGCCTACAACCTTTAGGGATCCATTTTGCAATTTCACTTTAACTTTTCCCGTAACTCTTTTTTGAGTTGCATCTATAAACCTATCTAAGTCTTCCCTTAGAGGATCAAACCATAACCCAGAATAGACCATCCAACTCCACTGATCATCCACGATTTGTTTAAAGCGTAATTCATGTTTTGTTAGAACTAGTTGTTCCAAATCTTTGTGGGCTACGAAAATAGTCTGTGCGGCTGGTGCCTCGTATATTTCTCTAGTCTTTATCCCAACTACTCTATCTTCTATAAAATCTATCACACCGATTCCATGTCTACCTGCCTTGATATTCAAATATGGAATTAAGTCCGTTAGACTCATTTTTTGATTATCAATCCCTATTGGGATTCCATTTTCGAATTCCAATTCAAGATATTCGTCAGGAATATTCAAATTTTTAACCAACTTAAAAATACTTTCAGGAGGTTCAATCCAAGGGTCTTCTAAAATTCCTCCTTCTATAGCTCTTCCCCACATATTTGTATCAGTACTGTACTTTTTAACTTCCTCATCGATCGGAATTTTATTTTTTTTTGCGTATTTGATTTCAAGATCCCTTGTAAGGTTCATCTCACGAATAGGCGCAATAATCTTGATGCTTGGATCTAAGGATAATATGGCAATGTCAAACCTAACTTGATCATTTCCCTTGCCTGTACAACCATGGGCAACTGCGATTGCATCTTCTTGCGTGGCGACTTCCATTATTTTTGTTGCAATCAAGGGGCGGGTTAATGCCGTAGCAAGGGGATATTTTCCCTCGTAGAGACCATTTGCCATTATAGATTTATTGACAAATCCTTCTGCAAATTCTTTCTTTGCATCAATGTTAACATGCTTTAGCGCACCAAGAATTTTCGATTTTTTACTAATTTCAGCTAAGTCATCACCTTGCCCACAGTCAACGGTTGCAGTAATAACCTCTAATTTATGATAATTTTGAAGATATTTTACACATACAGATGTATCCAGACCACCGGAGAAAGCTAAAACAACTTTTTTATTGGACATTACTAATCCAACCGTTATAAGAATAGACTTATATTTTTTTGATTAAAGATTTCACTGGCTTTAAAAAATGAAAACTATTAAAACATACTTGATCAATATCTCTATATGAATTACGGGTATAATTTTGAAGAAGTAAAGAAAAAGGTGTTTTATGCTTTATCCCAAAACTACTCTGGTCTGTCAGGAATTGAACTAGCATTAAAGACCAAAATTAATCGAATGACTCTGACAAAATATCTAAATCTAATGCTTGCACAAGGATTGATTAGAAAAAAAAAATCGGAACTGTTAATGTATGGTACCTAGATAAAGACGCGCCATCAATAGAATTTCCGCTTAATACTCACAGTTTACAGCAAAAATTATTGGATTGTCTGCTTCAGGGAAATGAATCACAAGCAATAAACATAATTTCGAATTTATTATTTTCAACAATTCCAAAAGAAAGAATTTTATTCAATATTATTTTACCAAGTTTGAATACATTAAACGATATGTACAACAGAGGTAAAATAAGTGAAACTGAGAAATTATTAATTTCTACAACTATTCTAGACCTTATACTGATGACAAAATTTGTTTCTACAATAGACATCCCAAAATTAAATGCATATTCCATAATCGTTTCTGGATCGGAGGAGGCTACTTATCAAGCAAGAATCGCTTCTGTAATGTTGCATTTGATGGGATGGCATACACTGTATTTGCCAAATGTTGAGAGTAAGATAGATCCATTTTTCGATATTGACATTCACAGGCTTATTGCCAAGAAATTAAAAAATGTGAAAGGACTGTCTGCAGTAATGATATTTTCTTTTAATGCAAATACCCTGAAATTCCTGTCCAATACTATGAAAGCATTAAGAGACAAGATTGAAAATGATATAAAAATAGTCATATTTACTAATAATGATTTGTTGCAGGTTTCGCAGGACATAGAGGTTGATTATAATACGGCGGACCTAACGTCACTTATTGATTGGGCAAAAGAGCAGTATCGTAATTTTATACCTTAATTTCTTTCCTAACAGAAGTTTTGATTTATTATTAGATTTGGATACCTTAATTGGAATGTTCTACCTTGCTATATACTTTAGAATAACAAAACGCAATTCCGAATTTCGATCAACCATTTTTTACATCATCTGCCTCCAGATTAAATACACTGTTGAATAATTTCATTGTTGATAAAATTGGGCCGAAAGGGATTTGAACCCTCGGCCTTTCGATTATCAGTCGAACGCTCCGCCAAGCTGAGCTATCGGCCCATAAAACGAAATAATTCGAGGATATTTATTCGT
>JAJPIN010000224.1 GCA_021324715.1 Nitrososphaeria archaeon | reverse complement strand
GATGAAACGTATTTTGGTATTTCATTAAAGATGATTTCAACACCATTAAAATTTCCTATAGCCAATTTTAGAAGTAAATTTGCGGATGTCATTTTTCCTGGAATTCCGATCTTATACCTATGCAAGTGTTTTAATTCGATATTCTTTTTTGAGATAACAATTGGACCATAATTTATTCCAAAACTTCCACCGCTGTTCAAAATTACATAGTCCTTGGTGAATCCATAAGCGTGTGCTGAAATCGCTGTAATGTCTAATTCATGGTTAATTGCACGCTTGTTAAGTTTCTCAATATCTTCAATAACATGTTTTATTTCGAAAGAAGGTGACCTAATATTACCAGACGCAATTCCATAAAACATAAAAGCATCGTCTGCATCAGGCGTGTGCCCCAGTGTTACACTTTTCATAAAAAAGTGATTGATGTGACGATATTTTTGTTTTACAGTATGGAGTCCCGATAAATGAGTATTGGTAGAGTTATGAGCAGCAGCTATATCATATGTAGGCGGGTTTCTGTGATTACGTTTCAACCTTGATTTGTATTTCCACTTAAATTGATCTAGTTTCATATTTATTTAAGGAAGATTTAATAATCCTGCATAGATTTTTTGAGCCTTGTAAGATGCCAAAATTCAAGTCAACGCAGGACATTTTGAGAATTATAGGAAATAAGGATCAAATTCGAAATTTCGGTGTGATAGCTCACGTAGATCATGGAAAAACTACGATGAGTGATAGTTTATTGGCCGCATCAGGGATTATTTCGCCTTCAGTTGCAGGTCAGGCCTTAGCGTTAGATTCAATGAAACTGGAGCAAAATAGACAAATGACAATCAGAGGGGCCAACGTAACCCTGTATTATGAAATCAATGGAAAGGAATATGTGATTAATATGATCGATACTCCGGGACATATCGATTTTACAGGAAGAGTTACGCGAGCATTACGCGCAATTGATGGAGTGGTTGTAGTGTCAGATTCTGTCGAAGGGATAATGACTCAAACAGAAACCGTAACACGGCAAGCTCTTGAAGAACGTGTGAGACCAGTTCTTTATATAAACAAAATTGATAGACTAGTTAAAGAGTTAAGATTAGATGCAACTGCCATGCAAAAATGGCTTTCGAATATTATTGCGGAATTCAACAAGTTAGTTGAAATTTATGCAGAGCCAGAGTTAAGAGAAAAATGGAAGGTTAGTATTCAAGGAAATAGTGTAGCATTTGGTTCGGCAAAGGATAGATGGGGATTTAATTATAATATTGCTCAAAAAAATGGAGTCGGGTTTAAGGATGTTTATGATGCATACAATTCTGACGATCAATCCTTGATAAAGGCTCTTTCACAAAAAGCTCCATTACATGAGGCTGTACTTGGGATGGTCGTCCAGCATCATCCACCCCCCCATGTAGCTCAGCGTTACAGGATACCAAAAATTTGGCCAGGCGACCTTGATTCAGATATAGGTAAGGCTCTCATATCATGTGATGAAAAGGGACCAATTCTAATGATGGTGACTACAATTAATGTGGATCCTCAAGCTGGCAGAATAGCAACAGGTAGATTGTTTTCTGGTACGGTAAAAGATGGAGACGAAGTTTATCTGATAGATGGAAAAAGAACAGGTAAAGTTCAATCTGTAAATATCTACATGGGAAATACTCGGGAAGTAGTTAATATGCTTCCTGCGGGAAATATCCCGGCTTTGCTTGGAATAGATCATGCAATAGCAGGAGAAACATTTTCATCCGTTAAAAATGTACCCGCATTTGAATCAATAAAATATGTGTCAGAACCTGTCGTTACTATTGCAATAGAACCAAAACATCCAAAAGATCTACCAAAATTGGTTGAAGCATTAAGAAGAATAACTGTTGAAGATCCCAACCTAATAGTAAAAATTAATGAAGAAACTGGCGAAACATTACTATCCGGCATGGGAGTTCTACATCTTGAAATTGCTACTTCTCTAATACTAGAAACCGGTTTGGAAATTACTACTACTCAGCCCCTTATCAATTATCGTGAAACCATACGCAATAATGCTGGTCCAATTATGAGTAAATCTCCCAATAAACATAATAAGATTTTCATGAGAGTTGAACCTTTAGGAGAAGATATTGTTGAATTAATAAAGAATGGTCATATCCATGAGGATATGGAAAGAAAACAAATGGCAAAATTGTTACGGGAAAAAGGTTGGAGTGCGGATGAAGCAAAGAACGTTGCTGCTGTTGATATCAGCGGAAACATTCTTGTGGATGAAACCAAGGGTGTTCAATTTATTCAGGAATCGATGGATTCTATAAGGTCAGGTTTTGATGATGTAGTACATTCCGGTCCGATTGCACATGAAACGCTTCGTGGTGTAAAATTTGTTTTCCACCATTTTGTTCCACATGAAGACCCCGCTCACCGTGGCTTGGCACAACTAATGCCGGCCACTAGGAGGTCCATGTTGGGATCAATGCTTTTAGCAGGTCCAGCATTGTTAGAACCTATTCTTGGGATGGAAATAAAATGTCCTCAAGAACAAATCGGAACTGTGGCAGGAATCTTATCAGGAAAACGTGGTAAACTATTGAACGTAGAACAAAAGGGAGTAATTACCATTATACAAGGTGAAGTTCCTGCATCCGAAACGTTTGATCTATCTGAGGTAATGCGAGGTGGAACTGCTGGCAAGGCGTTATGGAATACTTATTTTAAGTCCTGGCAAATTGTACCACAATCTCTACTTAAATCACTTGTTAATGATATTAGAAAAAGAAAGGGTTTGAATCCAGAACCTCCGAATGCTGATGAATTTGTAGATAAAGAATAATCAAATCATGCAGGTGAGGACAAATTTCAAATTTTCATCTAATATGAAAATTTCAATAACCTAGATTTCTTTATAAAAAATAATGGGTCATATGGTGTAGAATTTATATATTACATAGACATATAATATAATAATTACAAAGAGGTGTAAAGCAGAATGTTTAACAAAGAATCATGTAGGACGTGTGGGAAGATCTTGGTACCATTCTTGATGTGCGATTATTGCAACGAAAACGTTTCATGGATTTGCAATAAATGCCAACGAGTGGAAGATGCGCCTCACAATCACGACAAGCATACGAACCACATCAGGACACCAAATTAGAATTGAGAACGCATCGAATATGAAAATATTTATTTGGTTAAGGGAGAGGAAAATAATCCATTTTCAAAACAGTTTAAATTACTAAATAGACTTTATTCATTTCAGCCTCTGGTCCTGTTGCTTTTTTGGGTTAACAGGACAGCTGTCTCTCTCTACTTCCACATAAATTTTGGATGATATTTTTACATCAATAACGGACTTAATTCGTTCTTCAATTGTATCTATCACTTGTTCTATTTGGTCGGTATTTATGTTATCTATGATACTTACTTCCATTGCAACTAGGACATCATTGGGACCAAAATGCATTGTTCTAAGTGTAATTACTCTATTTACCTCAGGAATCTTTAAGACGGATTGTATAATTTTGGTGTGATCTTTCTTAGACATTGCTTCCCCAATAAGAAGGGCCCTGTTCTCCTTTGCTAAAAAGAAGGCAAATAGCATCAGAACGGCACCTATTGCTATAGAACTGTAAGAGTCATAGATCATATTCTTAGTAACATTAGACAAATAGATTCCTATTGCAGCTATTGCTATTCCGAGGAGTGCCGCTGAATCTTCAACCATGACGGTTAGAATAGTAGGATCTTTACTTTCTTGAAATTCTCTAAATAATTTGTGCAAATTTACTTTTTCTCCTCTTGCCTCAATGGTGTTCTTAAACATAGTGAAAGCAATACGCAAGGCATTCCCTTCAAATATGGCTGATATTAAGAGTATTATGTAACTGATGTCAGTATTTACGATATGATGTATAGGATCAAAAATTGAAGTATACCCTTTTTCAAAAGATAGAATTCCTGAAATGCCAAATAATAAGGTTGCAACAATAAATGACCAGAAAAATTGCTCCTTTCCATACCCAAATGGATGTCTTTCTGTGGGAACTCTTGTACTAGTCTTAATTCCAATCAGCAAAAGTACCTGGTTGAATGTATCCGAAAAGGAATGGTATGTTTCTGACCACATAGCGCTACTATTTGTAAGCAACGCAGCGATAAGTTTAGCAATTGATATTCCCAAGTTACCGAATAAGGCAGCATAAACAGCTCTCTTGGAACTTCCGACCAAAAATTATTCTCCTATTCTCCTTCTCCAATAGTATTGCAGATTAACGGGAAGTTATGTCCTTCATAAATTTACTCTGGTCAAGTTTGGAGAATTCTTTCAAATTTATCTTGTCTCCTTTAGACATTATTTCTCTAATTTTCTTACCTGCAGTAGGTTCATTCCACCATTTCTCACCGAATCTGTTCATAAGATATCTTTCTAACTCAGCTGCTCGTATGGCAGCTAACATGTAACTTGGTACATACATTATTGAATCCGGAAGAATGTGATGTAACATCCAATATTCTCCAGGCACTTCAAGACCCATATACTTTTTGATTAATTTTTCATACAATCTACTTGTTTCATAGATTGTAAGGTTTCTGTTCCAGAATTCCATTTTCATCAATGAATTTGCAGCGTAAAAGACGACAAAAAATAGCTCCATGAATTTATTTTTCCAGGCCAGTTCAGTTAACACTTTATCATTTCTGATCCCAATATCTTTCATATATAACGGATTTTTTGTTAATCTCTCTATTAGTATTGAAAATATTTCAGCAATTCCCATTGAGAATTTGTATTTTTCCCAGTAGCTTAACTCCGGATCTATTGAAGATGCATGTATTGCGTGTCCAGTTTCATGATAGCAGCTTTGCAGATTAAAATAAGGGCTTTCATTTTTATATAGGATTCTAACATCACCAGGAATTTTTACAAAAAAGCAAATGGGTGATGGGTATTTATTTGGCCTGTCAGACGTGTCAAAGTGAATTTTTGAAAAATCAAATCCAATCGATCCTAAAGTCCTCTTAACAGCATCGACCGGATTAATCTTGAAAAAGTATTTCTCAATTCCTCGGAAGATTCTGTTACGAAAAAAATAAAAATCATCAAAATATTCAGGATCCTTTCCGATAAGTTGATTCCCATAATTTAGCTCACTCATAAAGCATGTTCTTGCGCACTGTCCCATTTTTGAAACCAACGCCTTTAGCTCCGAGAAAGCTATCCTTTCACTTAATAGATATCCATCTAGTGGACTAAACCTCCTTTCCGAATTTACAATGAGCTTGTCTGAAAAATTATAATAAATTTCTCGAATTCTTTTAAAACGTAGATTTATTAGAGGAGAAATGTGTTTTGTCTTTTTGATAAACTCATCAAAAACGATTTTTCTCTTTTTATTATCATTTTCACTGCTATTGAACTGTCTCCAATTATTCCAGTTCACTATCTTTCCATTAAATTTGAAATATCGACTTTTTATTTTGGTGCCTCTCAAATGATGTAGTTTCAATTCAAGGGGTTTTGTTAAGGATTCAGATATGTTTTCTATTGAAGACAGTAGCAATATTCTTGGTTCAGAAAATGACCTTACAAATATTTTCGAAACTAAAAATTTCATCTTGGATAGATTTTCAATTTTCTTCTTATCAAAATCATAACCTGCAAATTGCAAATATTGTTCATTGGTTTCAGCACTATAGAGAATTTCATCTATCTCGCACCATTCTTTTAGATTCACCAGACTCAATTATAGAACTAAAAGATATTTAAGTAGGTTAACTAGCTAAGGAAAAAACTGTGTGAGTGCAGTGTCGAGAGTATCTGATAGAAAAAAATTCTAGAAGTGTATGTGAATATGTGTAGAAAATATTACTAGCAGGTTATTCAAATATGACACTTTGATTTAACGTCTCCTGAATCGTCTAGATGATATGACTAGCTTTACAAACCAGTGGAATAAGGAGACCAAAAAAGACGCCACTGAATTAATCAGAGAAACTTTGAGAACACAAAAGCCACTTAAACCGACTATGGAATCAGCAAAAAATAGACTAGGGATTCAAACTCAAAAATTAGATGCACTCTTGGAAAAATTAAAAGCAAAAGATAGAACTCTCTTTAATCAAATCGTTACTCATTTACAAAATCATGATGTTCAACAAAGCAAAATGCTTTCAAATGAACTGTCACAAGTTAGAAGAACAATCAAGACTATCTCACAATTAAAAATGTCACTTGAGCAAGTACATATGAGATTAGAATCTACTATTGATATTGGGGATGCCCTCACTGCATTGAAACCAGCAGTTGGAACACTCTCGAAAGTAAAAACAGGACTAACGGGATTAATGCCAAATGTCGATACAGAATTAGGTGAAATCAATGACATCTTTAGTGATATTATGGTAAATGCCAATAGCACTTCTGATATAGGTTTCGCGTTAAATCCGTCGGGAGGGGATGAGAATAATATTCTTGCAGAAGCGGGCATAGTGGCAGAACAAAGGGTTACCGATAATTTTCCAGACGCGCCCATGAGTACATATAATCGAAATTCTAGGTCATCAATTGCAGAAGACTCTCAATAATTCCCTTTTGTTTTCTCACAGTATAAATTGCAAATATGCATAAAATAATACATGAACACGACGGAATCTGAAGTAACTCTTAGTAAAGGTTCAATAGTACTTTCAACATTTCAATCGAGACTATCTGCAAATAAAATAGCAAAAGATATGATTTCAAGAAAGCTGTGTGCATGTGTAAATATAATCAAAATAAATTCAATTTATTATTGGAACAACAAGATCCAATATGATGATGAGTATCTATGTTTTTTTAAAACTGTTTCATCTGCCAAACTGAGAAAAGAGTTAAAAAAAATTCATCCGTACAAAGTACCTGAAATTATTGAAATCAAAATAGATAATGTTGACAAGGATTATCTCGGATGGCTAATTAGCTCAGCATCTTAACCTGTGACTATCTCAATGTTATCTCGTAGCATATCGAAGAAGTCCTACGATTCCGCCTAAAGAAGAAATTCGTAGTCCAATGTCAGTAGACGCGTCTACACCATATATTTTTCCACCAATAGTTTCGGTCGAATTAAGTAAATCAATAAATTCATCCTCGTTGATCTTTTCCAATATAGAGTTAGAATAGATTAAACAGTCTAACGATCTGTTAATTACTGCATCTCGTACTTCATTAACGCCAATTGCATACTTGGCTTCACCCTTGTGAATAAGAAGAATTAATTTGTCCAGTAGCGACGATACTATACCAATTTTACTAGTTTTTAATAACTCCCTCAGTGATGTAGAACGTAGTGATACAAAAATACCATCTTCTCCTGCCACGTCTATCCCTTCTAAGATTGTAATGTTTTCATTTATTTCCTTGGAAAGAAAGTTAGAAAATCTCCTTTTAGTTTCACCGGGACCAAATAAGACTAGCAGTTGTTTCTGTGAATGCAAATTAGTTACACTTCTAATTCCTATAAGTATTTCATCAAAGAAATTGTCTATTTTTGGATTTACCGTTTTAGAACCTTGAAATCTTTTTCCACTTTGACCAGAGTAAATATTTGGTAAGATTTTTACGTGTGTACCTGTTACCAATGCTATCGCAGCTTCCTGAATATCAATCGAAATTAACACATAGATAGTATTATCGCCAGAATTCTTTAATATATCGGATTGAATTTTTTTCCACTGTTTTTTCTCTAAAATAATCATATCATCTACTTTAATTGATATAGAATGATGAACGCCCTTTGGAACTAACTGATTGTCACTATTTAATATCGTGCCCCCAATTCGTATTCTATCAACTGTTCCATCAAATTTGATGGTTTCGATTCTTAGTAATATTCTTATTTTTACTCGTTCGCCTTTATCCGGTCTGGTAAATTCAGATCTCTGTTTAAGTGATCTTGTAGTATCTGTGATAATGGTGTCATTGATTTCAATTATTCTTCTTAACGTAAACAGATCGTCCAGATCTTCTGGAATGATTGCTTTTGATTTTTCTGAATGCTTTGAATCTCGTACAATCATCTGGATTATTTTTCACAATATCTCTAGTTCTTATCTCATCAATTGGGCTCTGTATTCAGTTTTGATTGATTGTTAGCTCCATTATTTTGTTTTGAAGACTCAAGATAACTGTTTACCCAGTCCTGAGTAATTACTTCTGATTCAACCAAATTCACTAATGCATTTGGTGAAGCCTCACCGGTGACTTTTCCATTTTTCCTCCTAGTTTGACGCCATTTAAGTTGAGTGTTTCCAGTTTTTGAAGAATAAATTATGCCTAGTACTTCTTTGGCGTTCACAAATGTCATTTCACGAATCTTTTTAAGAGTCACCTTGTCAGCTGCCTCAACGTATATTGAACCAGGGCCTTCCTCTCGTTCAGGAAATATTTCAAAGTCATGCATGTAACTTTCCGGTATAAAGGATCTACATGTACTTATGATAATAAACCTCCTAAAGCTCTCAAGTGAACAAGCAGCTTCAATTAGTACCAATGTCTTGATAGGATTTGTTGCTATTTATCAAGTTTCTGACATCAAAAACTCAGGCAAGTTTCACTTAATCAATAAGGTTTGCTATTCTATAATCCAAGTAATTTAAAAATGAATAAAACTGTCAGGACTTTGAGCGGACAAACTCCTAACTCAAGATCTACTTCATATTCACTTCAGTAGGGCTATTTCGTCATTGTTTGTCCTTTAGTAATATCAATTAAGGCTCTTAAAAATTAGCTTGTAGTTGTAGGAATTGAGCTATTGATGTTTCAAATTCTACTTTGAACTTGCATCAGCCCATAGATACCTAAAGTATTCTTTGGCAAATCCTGCCAATCCTATATGATTTGCCCAAATTGCTATTGGCTCTATAGAGCCTCTTTCGTTTCTTCCATTACCGAGTAGAATCATAACCTGATTTATGTCGCCTATAACTCCCCCTCCAAACATGCTGTTCTTAACTCGAACTTCAGCAACTCTAGAAATGGTGAGTATTGCGTCCTGACTTGTGTTATCAGAAACAAGGACTGCAATTTTTACCCCCTTCTCCGATAAGGTTCTTAAAGTCGCTTGAACCATTCCGACGATATTTTCTGCACCCTGAGGTAAAGCAAGGAGTAACTCCTTCTTGCAATTTTGAATTATTTCTTGAACCTTATTGGCTATATTGAATAAGCCCATTACCACCCATATTTCTGGCCTTTCCTTTATTCCTGTTTTTTCGTAAATAGGCATTAGTTCCTGAATAATTAGCTCATTGTTGGAATCCATTTTTTTTTCTATTAATGTTCTTGTTGTTTCTGTAGCGGTTTGGGGGGAATTTGGAAAGAATTTCTGTGGCCTTGAGCTATTAGATTCAATCCACCCTCTATCTTCCAATGAATTTAAAACTTCGTATATCTTTGAATAAGGTACACTCGATTTTTTACTAATCTCCGAAGCTGTCATCGAACCATTTTCGAGTAGACAAATGTATACTTTTATTTCATAGCTTCCTAAACCTATTTCTTCCATTGCTTTCTTGGTCTTGTCAGATAAACTCATACTAATGGTTAAGCTGGATAACAAAACATACTATATATCTTAGATGTGGAACCTGCTATCGACCTATAAGCAAACTAATCACCATATTATTAGTTACATTATATTTATATAGTAAAAGAGCCGAGTCGTCATGAATAACCCAGGTGAATATTAAGTGGAATTAATACAAATATCAAATCGTACGGTAAGCAAAGTTAACACAGATAAGAGAACAATTCGATTTACTCAGAGTATATGCCCCGACTGCAACATGATTCTTGATGCCGAAGTTTTTGAAAGAGAAGGTAAGGTCTTCATGTCCAAAACGTGTCCAACACACGGTGAGTGTGAAGAATTGTATTTTGGTTCATATAAAATGTACAATAAATTCAGTACGTATTGGATGGATGGAAAAGGTGCCCATGCACCCAATGTTATGGTAGACAAATGTGCCTGCCCTACTAACTGTGGATTATGTACAAATCATCTGTCTCATTCCGGACTTGCTAATATGATTGTCACCAATAGATGTGATCTCACGTGCTGGTACTGTTTCTTTTATGTTAAAAAGGGATTAGAAGGTGCTTATTTGTACGAGCCTACCCATGAGCAAGTTAGAGCTATGATGAAAACTCTAAAGGCAGAAAAGCCAATCGCTGGAAATTCAATTCAAATTACGGGTGGTGAACCAATGCTAAGAGACGATATCAGTGATATCATTAGGATTATGAAAGAGGAGGGTGTGGATCATGTTCAAATGAATACTAACGGTATCAAATTGGCACTTTCTCCAGAAACAATGCGTCAAGTAAGAAATGCTGGTGTTAGCAATCTATACCTGTCATTTGATGGGGTAACTCCTAGAACAAATCCAAAGAATCACTGGGAAGTTCCGTATGCCCTAGAATCCGCAAGAAAATGTGGAACTACTGTAGTGTTCGTGCCAACTGTAATAAAGTCCATCAATGATAATGAATTAGGTCCAATTATAAGATATGCACAAAAACATCTCGATGTAGTTCATGCAGTAAACTTCCAACCCGTTTCATTAACTGGTAGAATGGGCAAAAAAGAACGAGAGAAATATAGAATTACGATCCCAGACTGTATAGAAAGAATACAAGAGCAAACTAACGGAGAAATTTCTACTGATGACTGGTTCCCAGTTCCATCATGTATGCCACTAACAAATGTTATTGAAGCATTTAGCAAAAAGCCAAAATACGAACTATCCATCCATTTTGCTTGCGGTGCTGGAACCTATGTATTTGAGGACACTCAAACTAAGAAGTTGATTCCGCTAACCTCATTTGTTGATCTCAAAGGTGTCCTGGAATATTTCGAAGAAAAAGCAGAGGAGATCAAATCAGGTGCAAACAGGTATTGGACAATGTTACAGGTTGTTAGAAAATTAAATCAATTCGTAGATAGAAACAAACAACCTCATGGGTTAAATCTTGCAAAGATGTTCTCTAGCATATTACTGAAACATAATTTTGACTCAGTAGGTTCATGGCATGTTCGTTCACTCTTTTTGGGAATGATGCACTTCCAGGATAAATATAACGAAGACCTTGAAAGATTACAGAGATGTGATATTCATTATTTGACCCCTGACTTGCGAATTATTCCATTCTGTGCATTTAATGTAATTCCAGAATGGTATCGAGACAGAATCCAAAAGAAATACAGTATTCCAGTTGAGGAATGGGAAAAAGCACATGGGCAAACCCTTGAAGCTGGTTTGTATCGTGGAATCATGAGAAAGGGCAAACCCGAGGCACAAATGGGATGTGCAATGTCTGAAATGCACAAGGAAGCTGCAGAATCAATGGCAGCCAACGACGATCACAAGGCTGTTGAATTGAGAAACGGAATGGCTGGCGCCTAGCATCAAAGACTGAAAATCTCTAATTTTTTTAATTTCTGTGTCGTTTATTCCTAGTATCCACTGAATTCGTGGCAGCGTTTAGCGAAACTAGAATAAGATTTAATTAAACGTACTAGTTCCATTTTTTTAATGTCTAATATGAAGTATATTCAGCTTGAACCCCAAGGAGAAATAGCTTTACTGCGAATTAATAGACCAGAAGCGCTCAACGCAATGAATATTGACGTTATATCGGAGCTTTCTCGAACGGTAGATATAGTGGGAGCAGACGAAAGTATCAAGGTTGTAATAATAACAGGTAGTGGAGATAAATCCTTCTGCGCCGGGGCCGATATATCATACATGGTGAACATAGATCCAATATCTGCCGAAAAGTATGCATCATCAGCACAATCAGTCTTGAACAAGATTGAACGCTTGGAAAAACCAGTCATAGCTGCTGTAAATGGATACGCACTTGGAGGTGGTTGTGAATTAGCCATGGTTTGCGATATAAGAGTCGCATCAAGTAATGCAAAATTAGGGCAACCAGAAGTTACAATAGGAATTCCTCCGGGATGGGGAGGTACACAAAGGCTCATGAGATTAGTTGGGCCTGCAAAAGCTAAGGAATTAGTCTTTACGGGTAAGATGGTTTCTGCGGAAGAAGCACTTCAATTGGGACTGGTAAATAGCGTGATTAGCTTATCTGCTGACGATAATTTACCACAGGAGGTCCCTAAGGACGATAGGGAAAAAGAGAAGGAACGAAATAGACAGATAGCAAAACTTCTTAACAATAAACTCATGGATGAGTGTGTAGATTTAGCCAAGCAAATAGCAAAAAATAGTTTTAATGCTGTAAAAGTCAGTAAAATGTTGATAAACAGGGGTATGGATGCAGATCTGACTACGGGGCTTAGATTAGAGATCTATGGCTGGTCTCTGTGTTTTGCGCATGAGGATAGACAAAAAATGATGTCTGAATTTCTAAATAAAAGCAAGAAGTAAGAAGTAATCACTTCTTTAACCTTAACTTTATTTGAAATCAATATTTTGAAGTAACTCTAGCCGGACTACTGGGTCGACAGACATACGCACTACTCACAACTTTAGATTCAGCAAATCCCTGTTCCATTGAACGGCCTATTTTACTTGCATTTTTAGCAGAATTTGTGAATGCAATCATAGATGGTCCAGCACCGCTTATAGTAACTGCCAATGCACCTGAGTGGTATGCATTTAATTTCACATTATCATATCCGGGAATAAGGCCCTTTCTCGCCGGTTCTACTATAATATCATTTATTCCGTTTGCTAGAAGTTTGGTATCCTGAAGGAAAAAGCCGCTAACCATGACACAAGCATTTGCCAAATTTTTTGTAAGGTCTTTAATTGTTATCTCTTTTGGTATCACACTTCGTGCCAGTTTTGTTTTCCTAGATGGTGTTATTATTTTGGGAACGCAAACCACAACTATAAGATCTTTTGGTGTATTTATTTTAATAAAATTAAGTGTAGGAAAAGTTCGTACAACAACGAATCCTCCAAATAACGAGGCAACAACATTATCATAGTGTTTTACACCAGCACTACTAACTTCCCCTTCTGCTGCATAATCTAATATTTCGTTGTCCGTTAATTTACATTCAAAAAGTTCATTAAATGCTACAACTGCGGCTGCGCTTGATGCGGCGCTACTTCCTAATCCTAATCCTATCGGTACTCCCTTGGTGATTCTAATCTCAAGATCATTCCTAATTTTGAATTTTTGAGCGATTTTCATCACTGAAAGACTTGCAGAATTTTGTTTAGCCGAGGAAGGAATATTTACATTCTTATCTAATGCGATCTTTATTTTTCCATTCTTTGTTGCTAACTTGTGAATGGATACGGTATCATAAAAAAAATCAAGTCCAAGTCCAAACACATCAAAACCAGGGCCTAAATTGGCAGTAGATGAGTATGCCACTGCTTTACAAAATTCTAATGTTTCTTTCTTTTTCAACTCTACTCTCCTTTTTCTTCACCGAGATTAAGCACCCTTGAAAGAGCTGCAGTTAGATTCACCATCCCACTCATTGTTAAACTAGACACAAGAATCGGACTTTGCATGAGTTTGTTTTTAAACAAGGCGTTTAGTAGATCCTTACTCAGAATTGAATATTCAATATTCTTTTCATTTTGCAATGAATCCTCCAGAGATGATTTAGAAGACCATTTAATTATTTCCTGCAGCTTATCAATTACTAAATCCCTTTTTGTCATGACGTCTATCTGCGATATATTCAAACGAAGTCTCACTGAAGTTGCCATCAATGCGATTGAAATGAAATTCATTGGACTAGAAGAGGCAAGAATACCATCAAAAGTAAATATGTTAATCTTATTGTCAGATTGGAAATTCGAAACAAAAAATGGACCACTTGCCCTGAATATAAACAATTCAATCTGACCAGGAGTATCTGCAACCACAAAATCTGGGTTTAAATTAAAAACCTCGTGTTGTATTTCATCCAATTTTGTAGCTATCAAATCTGAGGCCATTATGAGGGCGCCATTTGGTCCTAAATCATGTTGAGACATAATCTTTTCTATGTCAATATAATTCCTTACATCAACATCTGGTTCATAAGGTAGTGAAATGACGCCTGGATCAAGATTTAGAGAGATTGCATAGAAGTTATTATCCTTGTACCATTGGATTAGTTTCGATGTAAGAAGCGTCTTGCCTGAGCCAGCTGTGCCAGTAATAAAAATAGTTTCCAAATATATTTCAAACATTGAAGTGATTATATTAATTCTATTAATTATTATATGACTGACTTCTATTTTGCATTGATTTATTTTGAAATGGAGAATAATCGCAGTTGCTGTAAGCCTTATCCCATTTCTATTATTATTTGTGTTTACACCCGTTTCTCCTTCGGATGTATTCTCGGTCGGTGCATTACCATTCCTGCTTTCTGTATCTGCTGTTATGATTCGAATTTTATTGCAAGCGTATAGGTTTAGGTACTTTACTAATCGCTTCATCGGGCCTAATATTAGCACAACTCTAAAAACAATGAATGCTAGGTTAGCCGGTGAATTCGTTACACAGACTACACCGTCTTTCATAGGTGGTGAAATAGTAAGGATTGCTTGGCTAGTTAAAAATGGAGTTTCCACAGGAAAGGCTGCCTGGGTTGCAACTGCGGAAATAATTGCCGATGTTTTTGTGGGGAGTATTTTGGCATTTATTGCAGGTGTTGTGGCCATCATTAGTGGCGGATCCTTTATTGGTATTACAGTGATCATTGTTGCCATTCCAACATTTGGCTTCTGGTTTCTAGTAGTTGTTTTATCTGCAAATAGAAATATTCAACTCCCAAAATTTGCCATAAGTTTGCTTAAAAAGTTCTTATCAAAAGAAAGGTCAGATCGTATTATAAATTCTACAAATGTTGCTTTAGCAGATTTATGCAAAATGAGCAGAGAGAATTTTACATCTTTCAATTCAGTCAAAGTCCTTTCGATAGGAATGGCAATAACGTTTGTAGCTTTTGTATTTCAAGGCTTATCATTTCTGATACTTGCACAAGCTGTAGGTGAACATGTAGGGTTTTTTCAATCATTTATGGCCACTTCGGCATCAACGGCGCTCTCCACATTACCAATTACTATTGGGGGATCTGGTTTAGCAGAATTGGGTGTATGGGCATATATTACAAATATTAGTTCTATTCCACATTTGGCCGATGTTCTAAACTCATCACAATTGTCTGTAATTATAGCCTGGAGAATTGCCACATACCATGTTCCCCTCGTTATCATGTGGATAGCCCTTATGAGGATTACAGTCGGAAAAGATTCCATTGCAAATCAAATTAAGTCTAAAAAT
>JAJPIN010000173.1 GCA_021324715.1 Nitrososphaeria archaeon | reverse complement strand
TTCTCTGGTAACCATTTCTTGGCAATTCTGTCACCGCGCATGTCGTCCATCGCTTTTCTTATATATTCCAGGAAAACAGGATAGAGTCTTTCGGTCAAAAAACGTCTTTCTTTATTGACTACGATTTTGTCATAATCTTCTTCAACCCAAATCCCTGCCCAATTCATTTTAATCGAATTTCGCCGGGCTTGTTCATTTTCGTCATAAGCTCTATGGATCCAGTCCATCTGATACATCCGCTTCAGTACACTGTAGACCTTGCTCTTTGGAACCTTGCCCATATTATTTTCAATTTGCTTGTGAACTTTCTGTGCGCTCACGCCTCGGGGACCAGCTCCGCGCAAAATGTCTAAAATAGCCCAAGTGTATTCATCAGAAAAAAGCGACGCGTCTTGAGCACTCTTGACTGTCTGGTGTTTGTAGTATTTATTAGCCATTGTTAAGTAAATTCTGGAATTCCTGGAATTTAAGATTTTCCGAATCTAGGAATTTGAGGCTGATTGACGTATTTTAGTTAATGGGAAGAATTTTGAGAACAAACTCCTTGGAGGATAGAGGAAAAATGAGAATCGACATAAGCACACGACTTAGAAAAGTAGTATTTTCAATCGGAGTATCAATGATGGTGTATACTGCCATAAGAATGGCCCTGAGAATATGAGGTGAGTTAAAAAATGGCGGGAGAAAAAGAAAAAGTAAAACTGAAGCCGGAAAATAGTGCAAAAAAATGGGGTGTTGTCATAATAACTCTGACCGCAATAATAGCGATTACAGTCCTAAGTATGAGGGGCTGCTAACAGAGGAACTGTCCTGGGAATAATGCGGTTAACATGTGTCAAAGTTGGATACCAAAAAAATAGGAAGTATCAAAATGTTATCAATGTCTTTAAACAATAATAGATATTCTACTTGGAATCCTACTTATTGTTGAATTTCGGGATGACTGCTATTGGGTGTTGAAAGCTTAGGCAGCATAGCAACATCTCTAATTTCAGGAACAGTTGTTGGTATATTGGTTGGATATGCCGTAAAGAAGGTGTTAAGGATTGTATTAGTAATACTAGGAACTTTTTTTGCAGCATTAGCTTACCTGAATTATCAAGGCTTGCTAAGCGTTAACTGGGAAAAGATGGAAATAATATCAAGAGGCATCTTAACTACATTAGTGGATTCTGAAATAACAGGAAACACTGCTAATCCCATATTAAGCAATTTAGGTCTGCCTTTGACAGGTGGTATGGCAATGGGTTTTGCACTCGGATTCGTGAAAGGGTAACTAGAAAGGTAACAAAAGTATGAATACATTCTTAAAGCAAAGCTTGAGTGGATTGTGGAAGGATGTTCTTAACGTAAACAGACCATTCATATTTGAGGAAATCGTAGGTCACCAGGATATCAAAGAAATTTTTACAAATGCTATACTATCAAAGAGACCAGTTCATTTGCTATTAGTGGGCAGACCAGGCTCAGCCAAGACCTTGTTCTTGACAGAAATAATGAGGAAGTACAAAAAATCTTATTTTGTAGTTGGAAGCAATACTACTAAAGCAGGTCTGATAAATGAGCTATTTGAAAGAAGGCCAAAATTTCTGTTAATAGACGAGTTAGAAAAAATGAGTATTACGGATCAGACATCTTTGTTACACCTGATGGAAACAGGAATAATCTCTGAAACAAAGGTTAACAAGACAAGACAAGACAATTGGAACTGAAATCCTGGGTCTTTGCAACAGGCAATTCTTATGCTAAACTAATCGAACCCTTAGTATCTCGATTTGTAATATTGATAATACCAGAATACAGGTTTGAGCAATTTATAGAGATAGCATTACGTAGACTCAGAAAAGAGAATGTCAATGAGCGCACTGCAAGATTGATTGCTGAAAAAGTTTGGCATGAACTTGATTCAAGAGATATCAGAGATGTCATTAAGGTAGCCCGACTTGCTAATGATAGTCAACAAGTTTCTTCCGTAATTAACATCCTTAAAGAACACAGAAGTAGCAAACCTTGATTTTGAGATCTTTGTGAAGAGAACTAAATTAGAAGTAGTTATTAACGTATTTATTTACAGCAATGGGATTTTTTTAACTTGATGGTTTTGACGGATTTCTAAAATTCAGAAAAAATATTTATCAGGATAATCCGGTTATTCTCCGCCCTTTGTTTATTATTATGTTCTTGTTAAGGAAAGCTACGCAAGATCCTCACTAAATACAGGATGACAAAGGGATTACGTCGCGAGGCCTCGATCCCTAGGGCATGGAAACATAGCAACTTCGTGTTTTCATCTATAAGCTATAAATGAATGATAATCTCATTATAGAATAATAAATGCGGTTGCGTACCTATACAGTCAGTCAAAAATATATCAAGAATAAACACGGTGACATAGGTGTCTACAAAAAGAGGATTAAGAAGTGGATAAAATCCAACCAACCGTATAAACCGCGCAAAAGAGGACTGCAAAAACTATCGATTTATTCAACTAGATTTGGATTTCTGGATCTGTATAATAGAAAAGAACAACAAGAGCTAATTTGCCCTTCTGGTTATTCTATAAGCCAGGGTTTCAACGTTCTAAGAAAATTATGGTATGCTTATCGTAGGGCAATAGGAACAGACAAGGATATTGATAAAATGAAAAAATATGCAAAAGCGATTCAAGATGTACAGAAAGACATGGGGATAAAAACCGCATCGTTTCCTCACCTTGGCCTATATGGAGATGCCTTAATCCTAAAAGCTAAGAATGGTATGAGGAGAGTATTTGAAATCCACTCAGCATTCAAGAAAAAACAGGAAGAATATAAAACACGTCAAATGAAAAATAACATAAAGATACAGGAATCTCTACAAAAACCCAATAGACTTAATGGCGAAGCTATTGTGACGCTTGTAGATGATGTTTCTCCTTATGAAAAGCAAGATAATGAAATAACCGTACCTCTCTTGCTAAGACCAGATAATGAAAAAGAGGAAATTCAAACATTAGTAGATACTATTCCATTTCGGAGACGGCGTAGAAGACGGATCAAAAGGAATGAGAACTCAACTTTACCTATATCAGGAAATTATTTCCGTTATGAAAAGTATAGTTATGAAGTAGCCGTACCGCTGCTGCTAAAACCAGATTATGAAAAGGAAGAGGAAATTTACACTTTAGCAGATAATACTCCTTTTCCGAGAAAGCGTAGAAGACGGATCAATAGAAATGTGGACTCATCTTTGCCTATTCCAGATGACGATATTCCAGATGAAGAATTAGAAGCAGAGACAGAAGACACAGTCCCCCATATGCTTGAACCTGAAGAAGACGAAGAAGTTTTGGTTTTTTCAGACAATATTCCTTTTAGATCCTAGCCATCCCTGAAATCGCACTAACAATTTTGCGATGATGTTACCTAAAGATTCTTAATTATAATAATTGGTGGTGCTAGATAACTGTCCACCTAACCTAATCTTGTAAATTGAAATCTATACCTCCTTTTATAGTGGCTATTGAATTAGTCCATTGCTAGCGTAGACCCTAATTTTACATGTACTGCAATATTGATTGAGGTTTTCAAAATAGTCAACTATGCCATTGAAAGAATCAGACACTTCCACTGTGACCCGACACGTACAAAACGGTATGACGGGTACCTGGACCTTCAGTCGTTAGTATAAGTCTACACTGGATTAGGCTGTCACTTG
>JAJPIN010000106.1 GCA_021324715.1 Nitrososphaeria archaeon | reverse complement strand
TGGGTGATTATACTAGATGCGGACGTCATTCTCCCACCAGATATTATTGAGCAATTTCTCGATATCCTGTCTAATTCTAAAAGAATGTGTGATGCAATCCAAGGATACTGCATACCATACAATAACGGTATTTACCAAAACGGTGAATCCAAAAATTGGGTCAGCAGGGGGGTAGAATTCAGGCTAGCTCTTAGGAATAGAATAGAATTTGTTGCCAGAGATAAACTCAACCTCCCAGTTCAGATTACAGGGAGTCTTTTTATGATAAAGAGTTCAATCCTTCAGGAAACAGGTTTTTCAACCGATCTCTGCGAAGACTGGGATCTCACATTACAACTCTATATTAGAGAGAACGATACGAATAATACTCAGAATAAAAATAATTCTGAATTGTCTACATCAAATATCCACTTTAGTGAGTGCCTGAATGCATGGAATCAATCGCCAACTTCATTTTCTTCATATTTTATGCAGAGACTTAGGGTCGCTGAAGGCCATACTAGAGGATTTATAAAAAAGATACCAAGATTATTAGAGTGCAAACAGTCAATTATTAAAAAACTTGAGATTTTTCTCACAGGCTTTCAGTATCTAAAATATACCCTTATTCTTTTTCTTATAATGCTGGACTTAGTTGCACTAGAATCGTTGGATTCAATAATATATAATACATACTGGCTAACCTCATTTTCTATACAGCTGTTCTGCATCAGCACTGTCATCATAACAAACGTAATCGGCGTTGTTATTTGTAATAGGAACAAGCATTATGGTGTCAACGACTTTCTATCAAAATTGTTTTTGGACGTATGTACGTTACCTGCTTTGATATTGGGATCGTGTTTGGGTATTTTAAGGGATAAAGGGGTATTCTATAGAACAGAGAGAATCGTTGGCAATGGACAGCTAACCCAGTAAAGTTGCGCTAGAGCTAATATTGGTATCATTTTTCTGCGCGATTCAATTTATCATGAAGCTCAATATAGATAATTACTTTTATCCTCTGTCCATAACTTTGACTTTGTCCATATTTCTCTGATTTGAAACCATCATTATTGCAGCTATGGTTTTGCAATCTATAATATTTCCAGAAATACATTTCTCTACTGCAAGGCTCAGCTTCATCCGTTTAATCTTAATTGCTTCATCTTCATCTTGTTGTAGTTTTTGCTTTGACTTTTTCAGGTTTGATGCCAAGAAAAAGTACATTTTTTCAGTGTCATAACCAGGAGCAAGATAGCCTTCGAACAACAGTTTTAATTTTCCACAATATCCAATTTCTTCATTCATTTCACGTGATGCTGCGTCTTCGGGATTTTCGCCCTTCTCAATTTTGCCAGCAGGAATCTCAACCAAGCTATTTTTCGTGGCGACTCGAAATTGTTTAACCAGTATTATATTTCCCTTTTCATCTAATGCAATGATGCCTACCGAGTCTGCATGTTCAACTATTTCTTTTTCTATTATTTTATCTTCCGAGTGATACTTGTACGATCTAATCGATATTTTGCCTGAATAGAGCTTATCGCTACTAATAAGAACGTCTGGGTCCATTTTAATTACTTACTTTTAATCTGAAGATACTTAATCATTATTCCGTAAATCAGTCACAAAAAAAACCAGTCAAAAGCCCAGATTAAAAGTTGGTTCTCAGTTAATTTATCTGCTCAATCCCGGATTTATTATTCTCTAAAAAGTAATTTAAATTTCTGGCTGGACTAGGTCAACCTATGACGATAATTCAGATGATATTAATAATTTGACTCAGGTTGTCAATTCTTACAGGCCATGAAAAATTCTTGTTCCATGGTTGGTTAAATAGGATTCCAATTCTAGGATGTGAAAGGTCACTAAAGTTTATCGGTGCATCATCAACTAGAATATCAAATGGATAAGCTGTTTTTGGAGCATCATCGTAAACAAACAACAGATCATCGCAATGAATCTTGTGTAAATCCAACCAGTTTATAACATTGCTCACAGAAGATCGATACCTTTTTGTCAATATGGATATCCTAAACCCCTTATTATGAAGATTAGATACTATTTGGCCAATTGAAGGTTCTGTGGCTGGTATATCTCCCCAACGCTTGTCCCAAATATATGTAAAGATATCGGAGACCTCGGTGATTGAAATGTCGAAAATTTTTGAAATATCCCAAGAAGTAATATTATCTTTGGTTATACTAGAATCATTACGTTTATTGAATTCCTCTGCCCAAATAATCATGGTGTCTGCAAGAACAGAATCTAAATCAATTGCAAGTGTTCTCCTAGTTGCCAGTTCATTCATTGTTTTTGGTAATAATTTGCAAAATATGCTATTTATTTTTTTGATTTATCCTATCACTAATCAAAAAGATGTACCTAGTCACAAGATAAAATCCGCAAGTTAAACTTTCAATTTTTAGTCGCCCTTGGCGTTCAAGCGACAATTAGGCAAGCGTACCAATGGACTTATATAAAATAAAAATAACATGCAAAATGGATGGAATCTAGATTTTGATTTCATTATGAATGAACAAGAAACACCAGCCAGTAGCAAAATTTCTCCCGCGGGGGGGAAATTAATGCTTTTGGTGCACTATGACACCTTTCAGTGTAGTACTTTGTCATTCATACAGAAACTCTACTATTGAGAAAACAATAAACTAGCATCTTTGTTTTACGACACTAAAACTGATAAAGTGCTTTGAAAAATTAAGAGATAATGATTGAAACCATTGATGGTAATGAAAGAACGGGTATTTTTTAATGGCTAACGACTAGATGAAAATAAAATAATACAAGATGCCTAGTCTTTGTTTGGATCAGGGTAATTAAGAAATGTCAATTGGCTTTAACATTTCAACTATTTCAATAGTTTTTTAATTTGATAACGAATATGCAATACTAGCAATACCTGGTTAAAGTTGACCGGCTCTAATATTGTTCATCAGCCTTAAACTTTATTACATCGGGATTTTAGTTTCTACCTGTGGCAAATTTCTTCAAATCATTTTGTGATACAATAACTAGATCTGATAAAAACATCAGATTTGCAGCAATCGTGGATCATCACGGAACAATACTGGCATCTTCCGAAAGAAAAGGAATCAAGCCACTGTTAAATGAGGAACAAACTTCACAGTATGCTCTTGCCGCTGTGACAAGACAATATACCAGAATAAGATGGCAATCTATCCTTGGAAAAATTGATTACACATGCTCATACTATGAAAAGCTACTAAGAATCACAATACCCATAACGGATTCCAGAAATCATCTATGCTTTGTTATCATTTTTACCTTTGATGTAACTACAAAGAATTTTCATCAGATAATAATGAACAAAATAAAGCCAATAGTAATAGGTAAAGAAAAGGAATTACTGAACAGGGCCTGATGCTGATTTTATACACTGCAACCAAAATTTATTATTGATAATTACTTGTTCGTAAAAAAACCGGCAATAATAACATCTTTTTTGAAAATATTGATATAATCCTAATATCTCTTCATTATAACAAATCATGCCAAAAGAATTGATAAAATTTTTCAGATCATATGAACCACATGGGCTGGAACAAGATGTTAATAATTTTTTAAAAAATGAGGCAAAGGTTGTCATAGATATTTCATTTTTGCATACTGTAACTGGTCATGGAAACGAAATTTATTACGATGCGTATATACGGTATACCCCAAGAACAATCTCAAAGTCAAAGGATTCTAATTATTAAACGCCATCCTGATTTCTAGGTATTTTATATTATATGTTGAACTTGAAGACCTTATTTCCACTAATACTTTAGATTTTTTCGATATGCTCGTGCGGCCAGAGTAGCAAGTCGCAATGGTTCTGGTTTAGATCCCTGGATTACTAATGAGTTTAACAGATGTAACGCATCTAGCAAGTCAAGTCCCCAGATACGAACGTATATAGTTTTCCCAGTCCACAACTTCAATGGTTTTCGTTCTTCAAGTTTCAAATAATCCTGAATTTTTTGTTTCTGATTTACTCCATAAATAGAATCCTTCAAGCCAAGCGATTTATTATATGAAATAGCTATCACAGGCAGTCCAGTTTTTTCATTAATATATTTACCGTTAACAATATTGAATAGACTGATGATGAGTCCACCTAAAAGAACACAATTGATATCATTTCTTCCAAGACGATTAACCATAGATAGAACCTTGTCGGTGCTATCGTTGCCGCCTACAACTGTATCTGCATAAACGATACCATCTATTATTAAATCGCGACGCATAACGATACCAGCTAAGACTGATTTCTTGTCGTGTTTTTCGAAACTCTCAGCTACCGCAAAAACTCTTAATCCTTTTTTATTGCCATGAAATCGCACCAACTACTATACTGTATATGCAAATTATAATTAAATCGTTATTGCCACATGATCTGAACAGGTAAAGCATTTGGCTTTGCCGTAGTCTTAACTAAGAAAGGGTCTAAATATCATATTTACAATCAATGATGTGTGGACACTCAAAATAAGGGTCATAAACCCAATAGTTTGATAAATGAAACTAGCCCTTATCTTCTTCAACACGCTTACAATCCTGTTCAATGGTATGCTTGGAACAAAGAGGCGCTTGATAGATCTAAGAAAGAAAATAAGCCGATTTTCCTGAGCATTGGATACAGCTCATGTCACTGGTGTCATGTTATGGCCCATGAATCATTTGAAGATGAAGGCATTGCCAGGATAATGAATGAAAATTATATCAATATTAAAGTTGATAGAGAAGAAAGACCCGACATCGACGATATTTACCAAAGAGCATGTCAAATTTATACCGGTACAGGCGGCTGGCCATTATCAGCTTTTCTGACTCCAGATCAACGGCCCTTCTACATCGGTACGTACTTTCCTAAAGAAGCCAGACAGGGCTTACCAGGATTTGGTACTATTTTAGCAAAATTATCCGACGGTTATAAAAATAAACACGATGAAGTTATTTCTTCAAGTAATGAATTCGTTACTGCACTGACTAGCTCGTCTTCTGATATAGCATACGGTAAGGAATCAAAACTAGAAAAAACAATCATAAATGAAGCAGCAGTGACTCTACTCCAACTTGCTGATAACCTATATGGTGGTTTCGGTAGTGCCCCAAAATTTCCCAATGCCTCAAACCTATTGTTCTTATTAAGGGCCTATGATTATTCGGGAATTAGCAAATACAGAGATTTTGTGTTGTTTACAGCAGATAAAATGGATTCAGGAGGGATACATGACCATGCAGGCGGGGGTTTTGCACGTTACTCAACTGATCAAAGGTGGCTAGTACCTCATTTTGAAAAAATGCTGTACGATAATGCCCTTCTTTCTGTCCTTTATGCCGAAACATATGCAATAACGCAAAATCCAAATTATTTGGATGTTCTTCAAAAAATCCTAAGATATATTCAAAGAGAGATGACCTCAAATGAAGGAGCTTTTTACTCTTCGCAGGATGCGGACTCTGAAGGGGAGGAAGGAAAATATTATTTATGGTCATACAAAGAGCTCAAACAAGTAATAGACAGTGAATTTTTCCAAATTTTTGCTGATAGATTTGGCGTTACCCAAGGTGGAAACTTTGAAGGTAAAAATATTTTAAACAAATATACATCCATTCCAAAATTAGCAGAAAGATACTCCAAAAGTCAGGATTGGATAGTGCAAAAAATAGAGTCATCGCTAGAAGAACTATACAAAGTGAGGCTCAACAGAATAAAGCCGGGCAAGGACACAAAGATACTGACGTCGTGGAATGGTTTGATGATTTCAGGATTTGTTAGTGGCTATAAAGTAACTGGCAATACCAGTTACCTTGAAAGTGCAAAAAGGGCTGTAGGGTTTATTGAGGATAATTTAAGTAACAGTGGAAATAGGCTCAATAGAGTTTTTAATAAAGTATCAAAAATTTCTGGATATCTTGATGACTATGCTTTCTACGTCGAAGCTTTAATCAACCTTTTTAGTGTAGAGTCAAAACATTACTATCTTCAAAGAGCTATTGAATATACAAATTCTATGATAGAACATTTTTGGGATGGCCAATCAGATGACTTTTTCTTCACGTCTGACGATAATGAAAAACTGATAGTTAGATCAAAAAATCACTACGACCTTGCGATTCCAAGTGGCAATTCCGTAGCAGCTTCTAATTTAATCAAGTTATATTATTACACTCAGGACCAAGACTTGCTTACGAAAGCAGACCAGATGATTCGAAGAATATCAACACCAGCGTCGGGCAATCCATTTGGATTTGGGCAGATGCTCTCGGCGATATATCTGCGAGTAAAGACCCCGGTGGAAGTATCAATCATAAAACGAGGCGAAAATTCAGAATTGGCTAGTTATTTGAATAGAAAATTCCTTCCAAATGGAATCACAGCCATTTTGAATGACGCCGATATTTCAGAACTTGAAAAATATCCCTTTTTTAAGGAAAAATCGAACAACACTAAACAGAATGAATTTGCATATGTCTGTAAGGATTTTACTTGTTCTCTTCCCATTGATACGGTAGATGATCTTGAAAAAAATTTATCAGTAAAGTAGTCGCTCAGTATACAATTATTACAGACACAACGTGTAAATATCATTGAACATTTGAAATCAATATAGCAATAATTGTCATCTAATACTAACACTACAAGTACGAATTCAATATTTTCTGACCTCAAGCACGATATTAATCCTCTTTCGTGGATCTCAAAGTATAGACGAAATTCCATTTCCTATCTGATAATAATGGTGCTCTTCTACCATCTAATTGGATTTGTTATCATGATTGCAGGATCTGTAGTAGTAAATACAGTGGTCAATAATTATAATGCGCCTACTATACCGCTATCTGTAATTTCAGTAATTTTTGCCGGTCCCTTTGAAGAGACTATATTTTTTGGGATCCCATTCTACCTGACAGGAAATAATCTTGTAACTCTGGCAGGGGGCATTATTTGGGCTTCCCTGCACATCCTAAATACACCTAGTGTCCAGGTAAGTAGTCTTGCATATTTAACCTGGCTATTTGTAACACCTTCCATATTTGCAAGTCTCAGGACATGGATAAGTGGAAAAGGATGGTTTGCGATAGTAGCACATTCAATTTGGAATTTGGTTTTTTTTATGGCTGGATGTGGTACCGGCGAATTTGCATGCCATATATTCAATGAGAAGGGTTTTCTCATCGATATAGCCTACATAACAACGTCTATCGTGTTTATTTTGCTTACGTATTTTCTCTATCTAAGATATGAAAATAAAATGGTCTCCAAATCTATCAAATGAGAATATATTTCACTTTGTCATTTAATGTTCTTGATTGAAAAGCATCAGAATTATTGGAAACACGAAGTCGCATTTTGTTCCAATGGTTCCAATGGTCTAAATATCGTTACGATGCCTACCAAGACATGAGTAAAATATTCCTTCAATTAATTTGCGATGAATGTAATCAAATCATTTTAGAAAAGGAAGGCGAGAAAAATTTAAGTTATGAAAAATTTCCTATTACTGATGAAGAAGCGTTAGAGCTGAATAAGAGCCACAGGGGTCATGAATGTCATATTGAAGCTGTGGAAAAGACCTAGCTGTCATTAAGCTCAACAACTATAGATTTAAATTCTTTATTTCAAATATTAGGATTGCCAATGATGAGCGTTATGTTATCCCTCTGAGGCCAAGTATTATTTATCTAATAAATAATCACTTACTTTGTGATGCATAACGGAAACATTAGATACTTTAATCAGATAAGTTTACTTTACCGTTTTTCTCAAGTAAATAAAATGGGCAAAAAATGGATTTCTGATTTTTTAGGCGTTGGCTATCGATACACCGATATCCATATGAATATCTTAATTTTGTTTACAGACAGAAAAGCCGCTATAAAAATATGGAATGAAAACATCCATTGGTGGCCAGATGACCAAATAATTCTAAGCTTTGTCGAAGACGCGGATTATTATTGGTTCATCCTTTATCAGCGAGGAAAGAATCTACTTTCAAAGGATAATGTTGGTTTTTTTAAAAAGAATAGTATGACGCAAAATTATCTTAGGTTCAAGAAGAATTTTGAAGAAAAGTCCATCCTTCGATTTGCGCATTACAAGACCTCTAAAAATAAAATGGCAAGTGAAGATCAAAAAAGTGAAAATGGCAAGATTGATACCAAACATGATACTAATTATGAACTCAACATATTTAAAAGATTGAAGACAATATACGATGTAAGATTTTTGAAGATAAATGAACTCGAAGAAGATAGCGTTGAATATTCCTTGATAAAAGCAACAGACACACAATATGCTTAGAGAATTTCATTGCATTGAAAATTGTTCTGACTGCTGTATTTACCGTCAGTATTATCCTTCAATAGAATATGGAAAAATAGGTGTCCTGCTCCTTCCAGAGGAAAAAAAAGTAATTGAATGCCAAGCTAATGCTCAGCAAGTCAAAATAAGTATATTTCCAAGATTGGGGGTTGGGATTAACAGAAAGTCTAATGGACCTAGTCAGGTAATCGCATATCAACTGATGGGCAATGATACCAATGGCGATTATTGTCCATTTCTAGATATCAACAGTAAAAATCGATCTCCACATGGGGGTTTTAACTGCATGATATACAACACAAGGCCTCTGTCTTGTCAGGCATATCCTGCAATAAAAGAAAATAAGAAAGCAGTAGAGCTTGACTGCAACTGTCAGTTCTCATGTCAGTATTCAGCTAAGGCTAGCAAGATGAATTTACTTGATAATGAATTGAAAGCACTTACTATTATTAGTAACAAGTTTGAGTGCTTTGAAGATCAAAAGATATGGCGTTATGCTACACATATTGGAGATAAGCATTTGAAAGTCCTGCTACCTCGTGGATGGTATTTGCAATCATAAAGTCAATCCCAAGAATATCACGTCCGCTGGAGCTAACACCAAGAACCAGTACTTGATTTTTGTTTTGATTTTGAATATACTACTGTATTTCCCTTCTTTATCTGAACTATTCTACTAATTGGTATTAATTCAAATGTTGAGGATATTGAAATGAATTCTTTTAGAGGTACGGTTACGATACTATCAAAATCGCGGTATGAGACTTCATAGAGAAGTATATCATCGTAGAACCTTGCTTTGCTTATAATTTCTTCTAGTTTGCCCTTTTTTTTCTTCATTCTCTATAATACATGAGGCCACCGCTATCAATTATTTTCTTTATTAGTGGAGGAAATGGGGAAATGGGGAAATTTTTTCCATTAGTCAAATCACTGATTTGGTTATTTTCTATATCTATTTGTAGCGTATCTTTGTCAGAAATTTGCTCCAAGGCGGTCTTGTCAATTTCCAGAGGTAACAGATATCCACCGTCAACACAATTTCGATAAAATATTCGTGCAAACGATGGGGCGAGTACAGCCGTGATTCCACAATGAGATAGAGCTATAGGAGCATGTTCTCTGCTTGATCCACAGCCAAAGTTATTTCCAGCTAAAATGAAATCACCCTTTGAAACTTTTTTTGCAAAATTGGTATCAATGCCTTCCATTGCATG
>JAJPIN010000013.1 GCA_021324715.1 Nitrososphaeria archaeon | reverse complement strand
TTGAACCTACGGAAGATTGCGCATTCACAGAAGTGATGTAACTTTCCCGATAGTTCGCATTTACGGCTGTTAGACTGACTGCAAGGCATATCGCAATTGTTGTTATTGCAATCGGCGTATAGCCTCGTATTAATTGAGTTATCTGCATCATAAATTCTTTCATAATAGAGATCTTTATGGATATAATGTATTGCTTAACTTTGTTTCCTTACTTACTAATCTACCCACGTGATATCATCGTCGCTACTAATTGTGCAAGTCGATCATTATTTTAGCTTCCATGAAAATAATAATAATGATTTTATGAAATGGAGCAAGAATTAGGGCCTGCTTCTAAATCTGGTATTTGTACCTCATCATACGGAAGCATTTTTTTGTTGATCGAGATTATGGTTTTATAGTTCACGGGCTTTGGTGGTACAGTCTCAGTTATCAAACTAACAAATTCTTCTTTATTCATAGAAAGAAGCATAATTTTTTTCTTTAATGACTCGATTGTTTCATAAATCGGTATTCCATGTCTTAAAGCAATAGACGCTGCATTGAAATGTGCTGGAAGAATCAAAGTATTAGGAGGAAATTTATCGATTTTTTGATGATAAGTTTCGTACAGTATTCCAGCGAATTCTGTTGCTTCGTCCCTGAGATCGGGTCTTCCTATGCCATCAATAAAAAGCGTATCTCCTGTAAATAGGTAATAGTAATATGGATTAATATTTCCATCTGGCTCATCTCTATCACGATTTGATGTGCTATGTTCTATAAAAAAGGACATGCTACCCTTTGTATGGCCTGGAGTATGAATCACTCTTAATTTTACGTTTTTTCCGACCTCTATCAGATCTCCATTTCCGACGTATTTGATATTGTAAAGCCCCATATTTTCATTGACGCTATATCCTTCAAAAGAGCTAAAATAAGCAACAATTTCTGGGTTGATATTCAACTTTATACTTTTGACTAGCTTTGCCACACCAGAGACATGGTCTGCGTGCTGATGCGTGTCAATTACTTTTACAATTAGCAATCCATTGTCCTCTGCAACTTTAAGGAAGGAATCGTAAATTTCACGACTCGGATCTATAACGACCGCTTTCTTATCTTGTATTGAAGATATCATGTAACCCATACATCCCTTTGATACTCGTCTTATCTGCCAAATTCTAAACGAAGCTTGGCTAGGAACAGGAACTTGTGCAACATCGTAAACTTTATTCCATCCGGCCATTCCGCCACTTAAGCTCTTGACATTATAGCCCAATTGATTTAGAAAGTTCGCCGCAGCCATTGACCTGATTCCGTGCGCACAAATTGTGATTATTTCTTTGTCTCTCGGAAGTTCTTTTATCAGGCGGGAACCCTGGGCAAGTAAATTATCAACAGGAATCAGCTTGGGCGTTCTATGTCTATCATAGGATAATCTCCATAATTCGTACTCTTGCGGGGTTCGAACATCTAGTATGAATATATCTTCGTTATTATCTATCTTCTTTTTTAAGCCAGAGGGGTCAATTTGTTTCAATTTAATGCTATCACCCTTAATGGCTTTATTCATATTTGTAGTTAGTGGAGAATACATTCTTATCTTCAAGTTTATACCAGCCATGATTATTAGTATTAGGGAGGGGTTCAAATAGGTCATACAATAGCCCCTTAAGTTTCAACAAGGAACAGTCATTTGCCTTTATTCGGACATCAATATTATATTCATAATAATAAGCAAGCATTTTCATTATACCGTAATTACGTTTATTCTTACCTTAGTCCAGATTTAATTGACCTAACTTAATTATGATCGTATTAATTTCATCCATCCATTATTTCATTTTCCTTCATATTAGTTACATCCCATATGAGCCACCATGTTAACCCCTGATCCAGATGGGGCTTACCTGAAGATCTTGTAAGTATCATTTCATGGTGAATGGAAGCCGCGTTACTATAAAAGATATTGACATCATGATTTTGTTACCTTCAGTAATTTTACAGGATCCGTTACATTTAAATGTAAATGCATAGGATACTATTGATTAGGTGTATATTTATTAGGATATACGATTATCAGAATAGTCCTGGTTTTCTAATCAATAGGACCGGCAGAATATTTGCCAAATCCCTTGATATCGAATTGCGAAGTAAGGTGGGAGTAACCTTTGGACAGTGGAAAATAATTGTCATGTTATCAGAGCAAGACGGCTTGACTCAAAAGGAAATTGCGGATAGGATTGGAGTGGAAGGACCAACCTTGATTCCCATGATAGATAAGATGGAAAAAGATGGATTTCTAAGACGGGAAGCCGACCCTGATGATAGAAGAAACAACAAGATTAGACGTACTCAAAAGGCAGAATTGATGTGGGAGAAAATGACTGAGTGTGTTCTAGAAGTGAGAAAGCGAGCTATGAAGAATATTAGACCTGAAGAAGTTGACATCCTACGCGAAGTTCTAAACAAAATATATGATAACTTAGGGGAATGGGAATCGAAGCTCCAGCAAACTAATAATTATCTCCTAAAAGAGCTCAAATCCCCAAAGTGAATATTGGTAAAATAAGAAAGCACAAAGGGACATGAGACAGGTGACTATATAAGATTTGAAAATATCCAAAGATTTCCGCAGAAGTTACGGAGATGAAGATTCTAAGAGTTCTCAATCAACTTCATCATCTCTTTCACACA